>CAZNFE010000069.1:0-10274 GCA_964571945.1 uncultured Pseudomonadales bacterium | reverse complement strand
CATACCACACTTAGATCAACGGTTGCCTTGTTACTTGATTGAAGTTGTTGCTGATACCAGCCGCCTGGGAGGTAATGCCAGCAGAAAACAGAATGATCCCAGGAACGCGGCAACGGCAAGCAGCGTAAAGCCACTCTGGTAATTACCTGAGATATCAGCCATCAGACCTGCAATCAGTGCACCGCTGGACATCCCAAACATCACAATCAGAGATGAGAACCCCATAATAGTCCCGAACGAGGAAGGTCCGAAATAATCCGCCCTCAAGGCAACCACCAGAGGACCTCGCATACCCCAGGCCAGGCCGTGCATAAGGGCAAATGAAATCACCATCGAGAGGGAACTGGCGTAAGCCAGCAGCAGTAATCCAGTCGCATGTCCCAGCATACAAGCGATACAAATAAACCGTTTTTCCAGGAGATCACCCATGTACCCCCCTAAAAGCTGCCCGCACATCTGGCATGCCGTCATCAATGCGACCACCCCACCCGCTTGAGTCAGCGTGTATCCGAGCCCTTCCGTCAGGTGAGGCACCAGGTGCACCATAATGGCAGAGACCGTTAGCAGGGCTGACGCGTGCCCCACGGATAGCAACCAGAAAGCCCGTGTACGCATGGCTTCCCTGGCCGTGTAATCCCGCTCGGGATCGACCGGCTCGGACGATTGATCACCATTATTGCCAAAAGCCGTGTAACCATCCTGCACCTCGCCATACGGTTCTGGTCTGTGTCGGACGATCTGCGCCAGTGGCAATCCCAGCAATAACACCAGCACACCGGATGAGAATGCGGTGACCCGCCAGCCATATAACTCCAGAGCAACTATAACCAGCGGTACCGACAGTCCACCAGCAGAGAATCCCATCTGCGAGACGGATATCGCTTTCGCCCGGTTCTTATTGAACCAGCTCACGATCGCCACCATAACCGTGGCAAAACCGCCGAGGCTCGAGCCAACCGCAATCATGGCAAAAGCCAGGTAGAAGGTGATAATGGTGTTGATCTGACTCAAAGCCATGAACCCTGATCCGAACATAACAATCCCGATTCTCAGCATTGCTCGGGGGCCAAACCGATCCACCAGCCAGCCCTGCAGCGGGCCCAGTATGCCGCTTTCTACACGGGTCATGGCAAATGCCCCGGACACCAGGGTTTTACTCCAGTGAAATTCAGCCTGCAGCAATACCATATAGGCACCATACGACTGCATCCAGAGCATGCTTGATAACAATTGAATGCCACCACTGGCCAGGACAATCCACCAGCCATAAAAAATACGCCCCTGAGGACGTATCATGCGATTAAACCGTTGCAGCTGGGAATTCATGGCACCATATCATACGCTAAGCAAACCACTATTAATCCCTTCCCATCATAAAACTACTCGTTTACCCATATACGGAGCATCCGATCACATCAACTCTATCAAGCCTGTTACAATTATCTCAACCCAACTACTAACGGAAGGAATTCGAGCATGGCTTTTTCAAAATTCGATCTGACAGGCAAGGTTGCACTGGTTACCGGTGGAAATTCCGGTATCGGTCTGGGATTCGCAGAGGGCCTGGCAGAAGCGGGTGCGGACGTTTGTATCTGGGGAACGAACGAACAAAAAAACACAGCTGCTACAGAAAAACTGAATCAATACGGCGTCAGGGTACTGGCTCAACGGTGTGATGTGGGTGATCAGCAACAGGTGACTGAGAGTTTTGCCGAAGCAGTTGAAGAGTTAGGGCACATCGATTCCTGTTTTGCAAACGCCGGAGTCGGCGGGAAAGGCACCATGTTTACCGATGTCACCCCGGAAGAGTGGCATGACGTATTCCGCGTCAACATGGATGGCGTCTTCTATACCTTGCAGACCGCTGTTAAACACATGGTTGCGAAAGGTGACGGCGGCTCACTGGTTGTTACCAGCAGCGGCTCGGCAATTTTCGGTTCCCCGCGATCCATTCATTATGGCGCCACCAAAGCAGGGATCAATGCCATGATCAGGAGCCTGTGTGCCGGATATGCCCGTTATGGCATTCGAGCCAATGCTATTATCCCCGGCTGGATCGACACACCGATGACCGAAGGCAGCATCCACTCGGACGTCATGCGGGATAAGGTACTGACCCGGATTCCGCAAAGACGCTGGGGTGAACCGTCTGATTTCAGTGGTCTAGCTGTTTATCTTGCCAGTGATGCCAGCGCCTATCACTCCGGTGATGTGATGATGATCGACGGGGGTTATGCGGCATTTTAGAGGCGTACCTGATTCAGGAATGTGTTCACACGTAATTTCGCATTTTCGCGAATATCCATGTAAAACAGAGCATAATCCAGGCCGTGATAACTCTTCTCGCCGCCGCTCGCCATGTCATTAAAAACGGTACCCTTCTGATCCGCCACATACAAAGTGCCGTTCCGGCACTGAGCCCAGGTGTGTTTTGGGATAGGTTTTCCCAATGGTGTCAGTGCAACATTCGAAGGCGCATCATCGCCACTGAAATTCATGTTGTATTTGCCGCTGATCGGTACCGCGCCTTTATTGAATTCGGCTGCCACCCTGTTTTCATCTGTAGTCCAGCTAAGCGGGTTTGTGCACAATGAAGGTGGCTCCGGTCGAAGTGCTTCGTCCCCGCCATCACCATAAGTATCCCAATGAATGATACACCCGACATCGGTCGCTGTTTTGCAGGCACCAATATCGGACATGGATTGCAAATACTGCTCAGAGATGGGAATCATCACACTGCCAATCATGTAAGCCGCCACCAGCTTTTTTGCCAACGGAGTATTGTCAATCCGCTCCTTCAGCAATCGTCTGGCATGGTGAGTACCCTGACTATGACTGGCTATAATAAAGGGTCGGCCGTCATTGTATTCTCTCAGGAAATATTCAAATGCTGCGGCTACGTCCTGGTACGCCAGTGCATGAACCGCATCCCGCTCCTCATCTGTGGTGCCCAGATAGCTGAAGATGGATGCTTCTCTGTAGCGCGGTGCATAAATATTACAGCAGCCGTTGTAAGCGCTGGCCTGGTTCGCCATCATCCATGACGTGTTCTCCTCTGTGCCACTTTCAACGACCATAGGCGATGTCCAGCTGGTACCCTGCAGATATCCGGTGGGATGGATGAAAAACACATCGACGGGCGCACTGCCCTGCAAGTCCCTGGCATCAATGCCAGCCGGTATCATATCTGCCGGATCCTGCTTGTCAGGGAGAGCTGCCCAGTTTTCCGACTTGCTGTAATCTGGCCGGGGCACCGCCAGAGAAGCATCAAATTCATGGTCCGGAGAATAGAACGTCGTTACTGCCCAGAACATAAGCCGTGCACCTGTACCACTGAAATATAGACCGATCAGTACGACCAATAAAACTGCCAATCCGATCAGACTCACCCGTATTGCCTTTTTCATTCCATGCCCTCCCTTTCTGTCAGTTCAAACAATCCATCCAGTTGCCTTTGTTAATCGTCAAGCTTCTCTGCAATACCCTATTCCTATCGATCACCGTTTCCAAAACTATTTCCTCTGGTACGGTGAAATTTTGCATCCGGGTACAACTAATTGTAAATTGTATGCTGATCCATAACTAGCGCGACTTCTGATCTGCCCCTAAACGAGAGGAAACAGATATGACCACTGAGCTTTGGATGTTAACTGACACCACCATTCTCTTCATGCTGTTACTTGCAATGCAATCAGTAATCTCACTGGCAACCGGTGTGCCCATCACCGTTCTCGTTGGTGATCGATCCGATCTGCCGCCATTGGAAGGGTTAAGAGGGCGAGCAACCCGCACGGTCAACAATTCGGTCGAGGGCATGGTTGTGTTCGTTCCCCTGGTTGTAATCGCCCATCTGGCAGGGATCTCCAATGAATTGACTGTGCTGGGCGCAACCATCTATTTCTGGAGTCGGGTCGTCTACGTACCCTGTTACATGTTTGGTATTCCATGGTTACGCACCGTCGTATTTGCAGTTGGCCTGGCAGGTATGTTAATGATCCTCGCGGCGCTGTTCGGCGCCGGATAAGGCGGTTCGATTTACGGGCAGATTGCCTGTTGCGATAGATTAGCCACTGCACTAGGCTTCGTGCAGGGATGCAATCTACCTTCGGGAGAACTGAAATGGCGGAAAAAAGCAAGATACCACCAATGCTGCGCTCGAAAGGATTAATGACACTGGCTGCCTGGATTCTGACGTGGCTGCTGGGATACGCAGGTCTCGGGGCATATCTTGGCGAACTGGTCGAAGGCGTGGATCGATCCATGATGCCGCTGCTGCCTTCCGTACTGTTTTGCGTCGCTGCACTGATCAGCTTGTCACTCACTGTCTGGTGGGCCCGATCCCTGCCCGGAAAAACAGCGCCAGTTGAGGATTCCGTATCTGCTGGCCCAGGCAGACGCCGTTTTCTTATTGGCAGCGTGGCGCTGACAGGGGGAGTTGCCGGTGCAGCCGTGGCGACTCTGTCTCGCATATCCGGCTGGATGACGGTGACGCAATCTGCACTGGCACCACCTGTGGTCACGACGGATCCTAATCCCAGAAATGAGTGGCGGGGCTCACGAATCACGAATTATCGCACCCTGGGATCCACCGGATTCAAAATCTCTGATATCTCTGTTGGAACAGGTCAATTGATCCGGCATCCCGAACCGGTCCGGTTTCTGCAAACTGCACTGGACAGGGGCGTAAACTACATCGATACCTCGCCAGACTATGCCGGCACACGCTCCGAGCAGGCAATTGGTAAAGCGATACAGGGCCGTAGAAATGAACTCTTCATCGCAACCAAGTGGTGCACATCCGATGGCCATGTACGGCAGGGATCGAGCGTTGAAACCTATATAGAGAGTATCGAAGCCAGTTTGAAACGTCTGCAGACAGACTATGTTGATCTGGTCCACGTGCATGCCTGTGATTCGGTGGATCGAC
This sequence comes from uncultured Pseudomonadales bacterium, assembly GCA_964571945.1. Lineage (GTDB taxonomy): Bacteria > Pseudomonadota > Gammaproteobacteria > Pseudomonadales > Azotimanducaceae > JASJXV01. The sequence goes on along the minus strand of CAZNFE010000069.1, from coordinate 5,347 downwards.
TACTCGACCCGAATGTCCATGAGGCATTTGATCGCATGAAGCAACAAGGCAAAGTTCGGTTCATGGGGGTCTCGACTCACACGCCGAATTTGGAAGAAGTAGCCAGAACTGCCATCTCCAGCGATCGCTTTGATGTCATGATGTTGGCTTACCATCACGGAGCCTGGCCGCATCAACGAGCAATAATCGACGAAGCAGCTGCCAGGGGCATCGGTGTGGTTGCTATGAAAACTTTGAAGGGCGCCAAGCATAAGGGGCTGGTAGATTCTCTTCCAGAAGCAGACTCTTATGCACAGTCTGCCTTCAAGTGGGTTCTCTCGAATTCTGCTGTATCCTGCCTGGTAGTCTCTTTCTTCGAAAACCCGCAAATTGATGAGTACCTTTATGCATCCGGCAGCAAACTCACCAAACAGGATCTGGAGGTGCTGGAGCAATATGATCGTCTCATAGCCGGTACTCATTGTTTTGCGCACTGTGGCACCTGTCTGGATACTTGCCCGGAACAGGTAGCGATCAACGATGTGCTGAGACACCGCATGTACTTCGAGGACTACGGTGACCAAAAGCAGGCAATGCAACTGTATGCCAGGCTCGACAAAAAAGCGGATATTTGCCTTACCTGCCCTGCCCCTTGCACGGGTGCCTGTCCGGCTAACATCCCAATTCAGGAACGCATGGTCGGGGCTCACGAGTTACTGACCATGGCATGATCCGGCAGAATAAGCGTCTCATACCAGCTCTTCTATGGTAAAATATTGCTCGTGTTTCTGAGCCAGGAACAGAAAGAAACCGCGCGGTTCAGGCACTGCCTGTTCAAGCCAAGGGAGTTCATGCAATGGATATGCAATATGCTCACCTATCTCAGCCTTCAGGCATTTCCACCTGGATTCGGGCGACACGGCCAGAATTTCTAACGATCACTGCCTTGGCTGTTCTGCTCGGGACGGCCGTGGCATTCCATGAGCAAAACCCACTTAACTGGCTAACACTCTCACTATCTCTGATTGCCGCAATTCTTATCCATGCCGGTGCAGATGTACTGAATGATTATTACGATGACTTAAGTGGTGCCGACCGTATTGATGTTGATCGGCTCACCCCTTTCGCTGGGGGCAGCAGAGTAATTCAATTGCAACAGCTAACCCCGATACAGATGTTCGTATTTGGATTGTCACTGCTCGGCACTGCGACAGTGCTAGGGTTGTGGCTGGTAATTCTAACGGGCTCACCATTGCTCATCATCAAAAGAACGATCGCCATACACGGTGTCGTGATCGGATTACTGATATTCACCCTGTTTATATCCGCGAATTGAATACCTGATATATCCGGATAGGAACTAACCAGTCTGTTTCGTGGCTGCTGTTTACTTATCCGTCAGAGATAAGATGCAATCGGGTGTGGCGCTTCATGAGCGATCCCGCACAATCTGTCCTGGTCCAGGATTCGCACTTCTCTTTTATCGACAATCAGTATATTTTCACGTTGCAGCTTGGAAAATATGCGACTGATTGTCTCCACCGCAATGCCCAGGTAATTTCCGATATCCCTTCGGGACATGGGCAAACTGAAGCTGTCCGGAGACAGTTTACGCTGTCGATAACGATTCGACAGATTCAAAATAAATGTGCCCAGGCGCTCTTCAACATTTTTCTTGCTCAACAGCATCTGGAGCTGTTGGTCACCGGCAATTTTGTTGCTCAGCAATCTATAAATGCGTGCTTGCAGATCTGGCAATTCCCTGGCAAGTTTTTCAAGCCGGTCAAATGGCAGTTCACAAATCGCTGAGGTCTCCAGTGCTTTTGCACAATTGAGGTGTTGGCCCGGGCCGATGGCATTGAGACCGAAAATCTCTCCCGGATAGTAAAATCCCACCACATGCTCATCACCATCATCCGCTATGCTGTATACCATCACGGCACCGGTGCGCACCGCATAAATTGACCTGAACTGATCACCTGTGGCATAGATTCTATGATTCTTGCCAACCGGTCTGGTACGCTTGATTATCTCGTCCAGTGCAGTCGTATCACTGATATTAAGGCTCAATGGCAAACAGAGTGAATTTAGCGAACAATGCAGACAATCTATTTTCGGCGGGCTGACCAAATGCATGGCTACAGGGGCTTTATCGTTCTTATGCACAGCGCGTACCTCTTTCTGTCAGGGTGGATTTTATCGCAGGCTGGCTAGTGCTTCAACCCAGACTTATAATAACCGTTAGAAATGTAAGGTTGTTTACGGTCTAATTAACACCCTTGTCCCTGCCTTCCCAGAAAGGTGCTCTGAGTTCTCTCTTGAGAACTTTCAAAGCGCCGGAAAGTGGTAATGGTTCGGTCCTGAAACTAACTGTTTTTGGTACCTTGTAGCCAGCAATCGACTGGCGCGCGTGGCTGATGATTTCCTCCTCCGTGGCGCTTTGACCGGCATGCAGCACTACCACCGCATGTACCGCTTCTCCCCAGACATCATCCGGGATACCAATAACAGCAACCTGTGCCACGGCAGGGCAGGTAGCAATGGCATTTTCCACTTCAATTGAATAAATATTCTCACCACCGGAGATAATCATATCCTTGACCCGATCGACCAGGAACAGATACCCCCGATCACTAATATACCCTGCATCACCGGTATGATACCAACCGTCCCTGAAGGCAGCGTCGCTCGCATCCGGCTTATTCCAGTATTCAAGCATCATATTTCCAGCCCGTGCACAAACTTCTCCGGTTGCACCGGGTGCCAGGGATTTCCCCTGTTCATCCTGAATACTTAGTATCACACCGGGCAAAGGGCGTCCGACAGAACTCAACAAGTCTGCATGATTATGATCCTTATGGGTCAATACACATAACATGGACGAACTCTCGGTCATACCATAGCCCTGCAGTAATTCGACCCCGGGTGCTATCTTTCTCAGCCGGTCCAGTAGCGCAAGGGGCATGGGTGAAGCACCATATACCAGGGTACGGAGATGGCGAAAAGCCTCCGGCGAAAAATCCGGGTGATTCAGTAACATACCAATCATGGTTGGCACCATGACCGTGATGCTTATCCGTTCTGCAATCATTGTTTTTATAACCTGTGCCGGATCAAACATGGGCACAATCACGGCTGTACCACCCGTGGGAACCGCCAGCATCCCGAACATCGCCGCAGCATGAAACATGGGTGTCTGAACCAGGTAGATGGTATCTGAGTCTATCGGGAACATTGACAATCCATGATAGACATTCAACATCTCAGCGCGCTGGTCTAACAAAACGCCCTTTGGCAGTCCGGTGGTGCCGCCGGTGTACATCAGCACAACCGGGTCGGTCTCTTCCGGTTCATCCGGAATGAGGGGATCATATTTTGCCAGCAATTCATCATATCGGGCATCATGGGGTACGTCTCCTTCCCCTAACAAGATGACTTTGTCCAATTCTGCAGCCTGGCGCACCTGATCCACAAGGGGCGCAAATACCGAATCTGCAAAACAAACTTTGGTACCGGAATCCTGGAGAATATAAGTCAGTTCCGCTGCGGCCAGGCGCAGATTCAGTGGGTTGATAATGGCCGCCCCTAAAAACGAGGCATGATATAACTCAAGGAAATAGTGACTGTTTAAAGACATCACGGCAATGCGATCGTTGCGGCCAATATGCAGCTCATTTCGCAGCACACCACAAAGTCTGCACACACGATCAAAGTGTGCACGATAACTGGCCTGATAATTGCCATCGATAAGCAGTGTTTTTTCCGAGTTGGATTCCACAGCGTTAATTAGATGCCGGTGATAAATCAATTCTTTCATATATAAACCCAGATTATTGGAAACCCGGATCGATCGGCGTTCAGATTCATTATGAAGAACACTGACAAATCCTCTGCAGTATCTGATCATAATTGGAAAACAATTCAAGATAAACAACCGTGACCCATGTATACCACCTGAGGCGCGTGCATTATTCAGGCAATGTTCAGATTGAAAGGTCTATGCTGCAGTTACGATACCCGAATTCAGCAGTTGACAGTGATTTTCAGACACATTACCGATGGAGGATGCCCCGAATGATCTCCCAACGAATTCTCAATCGCGAGATGCGGTTAATACTGATGCTACTGGTCACGATCGTCTTTCCTACTCCGCTTCTGGCAACAGCACAGAGCTGGCCAAAACAACTGGCATCTGATCTTGGATTCATCCAGCTCTACGAACCCAGCATAGATCAATATGATGGTGTCAATATTGAGGGCCGTGCGGCAATAGCGTTTAAAACCGGCTCACCGGCCACAGCACCAGTGTTCGCAGCCATTCGCTTCTCCGCGATCTCGGGTGCAGCATCTGATGCGGCTTCGCTTGGCATGCACCATATCGAGTTGACAGGATTCCGCTTCGGGGAAGGTGTGCAGCAGGATCCGAACGAACTGATTGATGCATTGCGACAGGCATTGCAGAATCTCTCGCTGGCTGTAGTACGACCAGACTGGATAACTCAGACATCTGCTAACAATCCGGGGAATGCAGACCACGATGATCCCGACGAGTCAATTAGCATCCTGCTCCGAACCGGACCTTCGGTGCTGGTGAAACTGGATGGTGAACCAAAATTAGAGTCCATCGATGCGCAAATCGCAGACCCTGACACCGCCTGGGTCGCGAATTCGAATTTCCCGATGCTCTATCAACGAGGCAGATATTTCCTGCTTGTTACCGATTATCTGTGGTATCAAAGCGACCATCCAACTGGTCCCTGGCGCAAGATATCCCGTCTGCCCGGCAAAATTCGTCAACTATTCCGTCCGCTCGAAACCGATGATCCGGCAACTGAATCATCGAATCGGTTCGAACCGGAGATTATTGTCGCTACTGAACCCACCGCACTGCTGATTTCTGATGGCTCGCCAAACTGGGCTCCCCTGTCCGGTCTGAATCTTCTTTACATGACAAATACGGACAGTGACATTTTCATGGATTTGCAAAGCGGCAGGCACTATCTGCTGCTGCAGGATGCCTGGTACACTGGCCTGCTGAATCGAGCGGGCAGCACCTGGCAACTGGTCGCTGACGATGAACTGCCCGCATCTTTCGAGGACATTGATGTCGAATCACCCAGGGGATATGTGCTGTCTCATGTGCATGGCACTCCCCAGGAACGGGCTGCTGCACTTGAAGACAGCCTGCCCCGGACCAAAGCAGTCCCCCGAAACGATACCTCCTACAATGCTCAATGGGAAGGAGAACCCCAATTCGAATCTTCGCATGAGAACTCTGATCTGGAATACGCCATCAACACGCCGGATGATGTGTTCCGGATTGAGCAGAAATATTACGCCTGCCATGAAGGCATTTGGTACCTATCCG
>CAZNFE010000068.1:0-10307 GCA_964571945.1 uncultured Pseudomonadales bacterium | reverse complement strand
CGCACCTGCTTGAAAGCAAGTATTTCAGTTTTACGGCCAATGATCTTGCGGCATTGATTACACCGCGCACTAAACTGATTTTTGTCAATTCTCCTTCCAATCCAACCGGAGGTGTACTTCCCAAAAAGGATCTGGAGGAGATAGCCCGGGTGATCCTCGACAAGGGCAGCCCTGATCTCAGGATTTACTCTGATGAAGTATATGAAGAGATCGTGTTTGATGGTCTCGATCATGTCAGCATTGCTTCCATGCCGGGCATGTTGGAGCGAACGATTTTGGTGAGTGGCCACTCCAAGAGTTTCGCAATGACGGGTTGGCGGTTGGGATATGCCATCCTGCCTTCGGCAGATGAACATGCAGTATTCAAGAATCTGAATATCAACAGCATATCCTGCACGCCCCCGTTTATTCAGGAAGCCGGTCGCGAGGCCTATGAAAACCCCATGACACAGAAGATCATCGATGCCATGGTGGCCGAATTCCAGATTCGTCGTGATTATGCTGTCCCGGCACTAAATGCGATTGAGGGTGTTAGCTGTGTCAATCCGAAGGGCGCTTTCTACGTATTTCCGAACATTGAAGGTGTTTGCCACAATCTAGGTGTGCTGGATGCGTACGCTGATCTGACAGAGGAGACCAGGCGCGTCTCCAGTCCATCCAAACTGGTGCAGATGTTCCTGTTGTACAAATACGGTGTGGCTACCATGGATCGCAAGTCTTTTGGTGAAATTGAAACGAATGACAAGCACTTCCTGCGTCTGTCTACCGCTACTGACCTTGAATCTATCAAGCAGGGAATTGATCTGATTGCAGAGGCAGTCACCGACCAGGATGGGTTCGCTGCATTTATAGCAGAGGGATTGCATCTGGTTTAGGCATCAATCCAAACGAATCTTGACACGACTTTAGTAAAACTACACCCTGTGAGGGGATTTAACTCAGGAGCAGGCATGAAACTGGTATGGCAAAAACGATATACCATGGTCTCGATGTGTTCCATGGCCACCTTTATCTGCTATATCGATCGGGTCAATATCTCTGTGGCCATCATTCCGATGGCGGAAGAGTTCGGTTGGGATAAGGGTACTGAAGGACTGATTATGTCCTCGTTTTTCGCCGGTTATCTATTGACGCAGGTAGCAGGAGGGTGGCTGGCAGATCGATTTGGCGGCAAGGTAGTGCTGGGTCTTGGTGTCCTGTTCTGGTCCGCCTTTACCGTGATTACACCACTGGCAGCTTTCGCCGGACTAGCAATTCTGATTCTCACCCGGGTTGGTATGGGACTGGGTGAAGCCGTGACTTTTCCCTCCATCTACAGTCTTTTTTCCCGTTGGCTGCCGATTACCGAACGAACCCGGGCCATCGGTCTGAATGCCAGCGCCATACCCCTGGGAACCGTATTCGCACTGCTCCTTACACCTGTCATCGTATTGAACCTGGGATGGGAGTGGGTGTTCTATCTGTTCGGAGCAGTGGGCGTAGTCTGGTACCTGATGTGGATGCACATCGCCAGTGCGACGCCGGTTGAACATCCCGGCATCAGTCCCGCGGAATTGAAAACTATTGAATCCGGGCAGATTTCAGAACAAACCGGCAATCCGCCTTCGATCCGCGCTATGTTGGGATCCATGGCTGTCTGGGCGATTATCGTGAGTCATTTCTGTTCTAACTGGGGAGGTTATGTGCTGCTCTCCTGGTTGCCAACGTATGTCTCTGAGGGGCTGGGTGTTGACTTCGCTGCTGTCGGGATCTTCACAATGATCCCATCACTGATATCTTTCCTGTTTCTGAATATTGCTGGCTGGGTGACCGATAAACTCATCGGCAGGGGATTGGATGTTACGTTTGTGCGGAAACTGATGCAGACCATCGGCTTTGGGGGGGGAGCCTTTGTTCTGGCCGTGGTGGGGTATATCCATTCAGCGCCCATGGCAATCGGGTTGATGTCATTCGGTAGCGTCATAGGTGCTTTTGCCCTGGGAGGCTGGGGCAGTAATCATATGGATCTGGCACCGAAGCATGCGGGTGTCCTGATGGGCATTACCAATACAGCCGGGACGATACCGGGGATCATTGGCGTGTATGTCAGTGGTTTGATATTGCAATGGACCAATTCATGGATTCTGGTTTTTCAGGTCGCTGCGGCGCTGAATGTGTTTGGCCTGTTGTTCTACCTGATATTTGGCAGCGCCAGGAAGCAATTTGATTAGCAGGTTCCTGTTCGGATGCCGCACTGCCGGAAATTCCCTGACTGAGCGAACCTGTTGACCGTTCCCCATTATACTATTGCTGTTATGCACGATGTTAGACAGCGCTGCAATGACTACCCGATCTGCCAGGTTGGTGAGTAATACGAATCGGTTGAGATTTGCGCGCATACCAGCCACCCACAATTTATCGGGGTAGTTTATCAACTATGCATCTGGATCTGGCAATCGAAGGTCTAAACCATCCTGTTAGCATGGAGGTGCATGATCGACCAGATCTTGTCTCTGCTGAGTTGATAAATTCAGGAATATGGGAAAAGTTCGAAACACAGTTGTTCATTGAGCATATTGAACCCGATTCGGTTTTTGTTGATGTGGGAGCAAATATTGGCTACTACTCTACTATCGCAGGCGAGTTGATCGGGGAGCAGGGAGCAATCATTTCATTTGAACCGGAAGCAGATAATTTTAGATTGCTGCAAAAAAATACGGATGCGTCAAAGTGCCCGCATATCAAGCTAATAAATGCCGCGTTATCCAATAGTAACAAGACCGGGCAGTTATATATGAGTGATGACAATCTAGGTGATCACCGCCTCTATGCTGGTGGTGAACGACCATCGCAACCGGTTAGACTGCTTCGCGGCGATGATTTCTTTTCCGGCCAGCGCATCGACTTCTTGAAGGTGGATACCCAGGGAGCCGAGTATCAGGTAATCGATGGATTGCGTAATACCATTCAGAACAATGTCGATCATCTGAAAATAGTACTCGAATTCTGGCCCTGGGGATTAGTCGAAGCCGGAAATTCAGCCAGGGATTTGGTCGAATTGATACGCCCGTTTGGTTTGACCAGTTATGTGATTGATCATGTGAATCACAAATTGCTGCCAACTCATTGTGATGAATTACTGGAAACCTCGGAGACCACACTGCTTCCTGAACACCAGGGATTCATCAATCTTTTTTTGACCGGTTAGTTGCCCGGATTCCAGGGACAATTTGCTGCAATGATCGCAGTAATTAACAATCCTCCGGCAAAGCCGGAGGTTTTCGCTTTCAATAACCTGTCCTCGATGCACGTAATGCAATAAGTAAACTGACCTCGAATCAGCTTGCCATCCTGGCAACTCTGGAAATTGTCAGCCCCTGCACAATGATCGAGAACAGGACGATGCAATAAGTGACAACCAGAAGCTGATTCCGTGTTTCACCGTCTGGTAACGAGAGTACCAGTGCCACAGAGATACCGCCTCGCAGGCCACCCCAGGTAAGCACGCGGATAGCATTTGCACTAAACTCGATACTGAATCTGCGTAGCGCACAAACAGGTACAGCGACACAAACCAGCCGAATGAGCAGCAACGAGGGAATCATAATGATGCCAACTTCGACGATAGATTCGCTGAAGTTCAATGCCAGCATTTCCAGGCCAATCAACAGGAATAAGACCGCATTCAGGAGTTCGTCAATCAACTCCCAGAAGTGGCCCAGGTGCTCTCTGGTTGATTCGCTCATGGCGTGTTCACGGCCGATATTGCCGATGATCAATCCGGCAATGACAATGGCTATCGGGCCGGACATGTGAAGTTGTGAGGCCAGTTCATAACCTCCTGTGACCAGGGCAAGCGTCAGTAATATTTCCAGTTGGTAATTGTCAACATCACGCAACATCAGATACGTCACGTAGCCGACGATCAATCCGAGGATCACACCACCGATAACTTCTTGTGCAAACAAGAGCGATACTTGTCCAGCCGTGGCATTACCATCCAATGCGATTCCCAGCAGAGTCAGAAACAGCACCACGGCCACACCGTCATTAAACAGGGACTCACCGACGACTTTAGTCTCAAGTGATTTGGCTACACCTGCGTTCTTGAGAATAGCCATCACAGCAACGGGATCAGTGGGCGAGATCAGTGCACCAAAGATGAGTGCATAGATAAATGGCAGTGCCAGGTCAAAGAACCGAAATAGTGCGTAGATAACCATACCAGCCAGCACTGTTGACAAAAGCGTGCTGAACACGGCCATGATTCCCACGGTCAATTTCTGTTGTTCAAGGCTTTCGAATCGCACCTGCATTGCACCTGCGAACAACAGGTAGGAAAGCATGCCATGCATAAGAGTTTCGGTGAAATTAATCCCAGCGATAAATTCCCTGGCATATAAAACAATGCGAGGAAATCCCAGGTAGGGCAGGGCGGAAGCCAACAAAGACAACACCAGGGCAATGATCATCACGCCGATGGTAGTGGGTAGCTTCACAAACCGATAGTTCAGATATGCGAAGAATGCACAGAGGGTGATCAGGATGGATGCAACAGTAATAATATTCATGCCGGGATAGTAATGGCTGACCCACATGGTGTCACTTGATTTTGTGATAACTGATGTTGTGCTACAGCGGGCGGATTTCGAATAGCTTCGGTCAGGTAAGGCAGGGGTCTGGTCAATGATGATACTATTCTGAATCTGGCACTTGCATGGAGTGAATCGTATGAGCGTTGAAATATCGGGAACTGGGCACCCATTTGACATCTGCTGGGACGCACACGGGCTATTACACGTATTTGCATCCGATGTTGCCGATGCTTTTCGGGGCATGGGATATGCAGCCGGGTATGAGCGTCTCTGGCAGATTCATCTCAGTACGCTGTATGCGACCGGTACAGCCGCCAGTGTTCTGGGACCCCGATTTGTAACACAGGACCTGTTGCATCAGGCGTTTAATGTTCCGGCCGGGGATCTGCCTGATTCTCCGGGCGACTGGATCGTTGATGCCTATCTGGATGGGCTCAACAGTTACGTTCGTGGTTTGACTGAGATCCCGCCTGAATTCGTGCGTGCGGGCACCACACCGCGTGAGTTCACCCGGCACGATGTCGCTTCAAGATACCGGTTTACGGGATGGTTTCAACATAAAACATTTATGGAAAAAATTTATGCAGGCAAGCTCATGGCTCGCCATGGCACCGCCTGGTTCAGGAACCATCTGCGCAGACTATCCTCTGCCGATGAAGAGTCCATCCACGAACTACGGGATGCGCTTTTACTGATGGATGCGAACATCGGCAAGTTGCTGTTTCCAGGTGAAGAAATTCTCTCAGGGAGCAATAATTGGGCGATACAGGGTCAGCTTTCTGCATCGGGTAAACCCATGCTGGCCACTGATCCTCATCAACCGCACTCGATTCCCAACACCTTCTTCTACGTGCATTTAAGTACGCCTGAATGGGATTCGTTTGGCGCTACATTTCCAGGTATGCCCTATTTTATGATGGGGTTCAATCAGGATCTTGCCTGGGGCCTGACGACCGGATTCGTCGATACATTTGATGTATTTGTGGAACGAGATGCCGCGTTCGAAACCAGGGAGATACCGCTTTCGATTGCGGGGCAGGCAGCAAAAACATTCGAAGTGGCGGTATCGCCCCATGGGCCGGTACTCGAATCGGTTACAGATTCCCTCGGGCTGACAGAAAAGCAGCCGCGCGAATACTGGACCTCCCTGTATTGGGTGATGCGGGATATACCGACTTCAGCGGGCACCCTGGCGAGGTTACCACTGGCGACAACCAGTGAGGAATTTGGTGAGTTTCTGTTTGAGCAGGATGTTTGCCCGCTGGTAAATAACATCATCTGTGTTGATCAAGGCAATGACCTGCGCAGGTTTATTGCCGCCACCTTACCCAGGCGGCGGAATGTGACCGGTACCGTACCCCTGGCGGGATGGGGGACGGACTATGATTTCGAGCTTACGAGTGCCTCGGACCTGTTAGTTGAACAAAATTCGGCAGACGGTTTTAGCCTGACCGCAAACAATGACACCATGGGGGATTCCGGTGATTTTCCAATCCATAACTTCCCCACCTTTTCAGCGAGAGCCGATCGAATTCGTGAATTGTTACTGCAACAAAAAAGCGGCTTCACAAGCCATAATTTTGAGCAAATGCAACAGGACATCAAAGATCTGAAAGCAAGGGATTGGGTACCTGACATTGTAGATTGCCTGACCGACCCTTCTGAACAGGTGCAACGGGCACGAAAACTGCTGGATAACTGGGACTATATCGCCAGCACCGATTCTCAAGCAGCCTGTATTTTTTATTTGCTTATGGACAAACGCTGGCAAATCAAATTTATGCATGAAGTGCTTGGTGATGATTTGCTGCTGTCGATGCCAGTAATAGCCCCCACACTGAATCGTTTTGAGATCAGTCAATTGCTTCGGGATGGTTCACCATGGGCTGCTCACAGAGCGGTTCTGGAGAAGATTATTTGTACGACCATCAGGCAATTGGTGGATGATCTGGACCGAGAATTTGGTCCGGACTGGTGCTGGGGACAGATACATCAGATCAGCTTCCGGCATTCACTCGGCAAGTATGCGCCGTGGGAGAAGATGATGGCTGGTCCCGATCCCATTTCCGGCAGCCCCACCACGCTGCGCATGGCGATGCATGAAGCTGCGCCAAACGGTACCGAAAAGGTGCGAGTGTATCACGGTCCTGCGTTCCGGTGGGTAGTTGATCTTGCCGATCCGCTGCATTTCAGATTCGTGATAGCCGGTGGCAACAGCGGCAGGCCGGACAGCAGTTTTATCACGGATCACTACCAGCATTGGTTAGCAGGGAACTACTATGATATTTCTCTTGTACGAGATGAACTCGAGATAAAAAACACACTGCATGTGGGTGACTGAAGAAGGTAGGTTATTGCGCCGGTCTTGTTCAATACAGTACCGGCTGTTTTACAGGATGGAGCGGCCCTATACCCGAAACCTGAATTCAGGTGGATGCCTGAAGAGAGTCAATATATTCCTGAAGTTTTATTTCAGCTTCTTCCGCGAAGAATATCTTGCTGGCATCTCTTAACCCCTGCGCATTAACAATATCTTCTTTCCTGATGACTTGCTCGATCTTGGAACGTCTACGGACAAAATCTTCCAATTTGGTAATCATCTCGCGCCTGGCTGCCAGCTGTATCTCGCAACGAAGATACTCGGCATTTTCGATCAGTAATTCCGCATTACTCGGATCTTCGCGAATCATTTCCAGCAGTTCAAGTGCATTAATCCCATAGCGTCGCCATAGCCGTGTAGTGAGAGGTTCCGAGGAAGTTTTGTGTGTCATTGCATCCAGTTTCATCAACTCTGCCTGATGCATGAATTCTGCCTTTTCGGCTGCGCTGGATTCACCATACCAACACCTTGCCATGTTTAACTCGTTTAAGTTGACCCCCACATCAAGCTTGCGAACATGCTCGAATATCTCGTCCCCGACATTGATGCAATCTGTTAGCTTCCCGCCAAAAATACTGATGACTTTATCAACGTTATTCACTTCAATCACATGTTTGCGGGATAGTTTCACCCAATCAGCGACGACTTCTTTACCTTTATGTGCCAATGGCCTGACGCCACATCTTTCCGCTATGATATCGTCATGACCCAGCTGGCGACCGAGATCCAGCAATTTGTTGATATTGTCTAATATAAATTGGCGGTCTTCTTCTGTTACCGAGACTTCACAATCATTTACTTGAACGTCATTTGTTCCGACGCAAGTTTTTGGTCCCATCGGGATAGCAAAAAATAATCGGCCATCCGTGGCAAAGAAAGCTAACGCCCTGTTGCTATCGGTGATGCGGTCAACAATCAGGTGAATCCCTTTTGAGAACAAGTGACGATGTTCTGTTTGTTGACCAATCATTTTGTTGAAGTGATCAACATACGGACCACACGCATTGATCAGCACTTTTGATCGAATAGTCAGGTGCTGTCGACTGGTGTCATCCATTGCATCGGTCATCCAGAAACCTGCTTCTCTATGCGACCCGGTTACCTGCACATAATTTGCCGCAATGCCGCCGTAATTCATGCAGGATCGGACAAAATTGAACACAAATCGGGCATCATTGTCATGCAAGTAGCAATCAGAGTATTCAATTCCCCCGGCTGCATTGGCAGTATTTATCACCGCTTCCTCTGCTCTTATTTTATTAGCACTAAGAAGTCGTGGCGCCCTGGTTCGAAATCTTCCCATAATCCAATACAGGATCGCACCCAGGAAAACAAGGAAAGGCGGAAAGCGAAATCCCTTGTCAATGGTGGCAAAAAAACGGATTTCCTGAACTGTGGAAGAGAAGTTGTGCATCAGGTGATTTCTGGATTGGCAAAGTTTGTTAACCAGCAAAAAATCCAGGCTCTCCAGGTATTTAATACCGCCCCAGACAAGGTTGGATGAGTTTGAACTGGTTAAGCCTGCAAAATCGCCTTTGTCTATCAGCGCGACCTTGATCCCTTTTGCTGCCAGTGAAGCTGCAGAAACAGCGCCGTTCACACCACCGCCAACAATCAACACATCAAATGCTTCCGTGCCCAATTTCTTTATGTTGTTATCTCGCAAGTTCATCATACTTCTCTAGCCAAAAGGAACATGGTATTCAAGCATCCACCCGCGCAATAAATGCGTGAATGACCAGATGAGCGGATAGAGTTGTTCCAATCAGCGCACACAACATAACAGGCATGCAAGCAAACAGTTGCTCCAACGAGCGGGATGATAAATTGCTGCGTCGCAGCAGGATGATTCGGACTTTCGTGTCAGCCTCGGTAGAGCGGTCTTATATTCTGGGCTCTGGATTGATACAAAACGGTTCATTATAGTATCATCCGTCACTAATGCTAATGCGTAATAGCATTAGTGTACCTTCAAATTTCGGGAACACGAACCAGAGTTTTCGGGGTATTGTGTTCAGACTCCTTCCCTGATATTGCCTGTCAGAATGTGTAGCAGCGGAATGGCACGGAGCAAATTATGACAGATCTGACGGTTTCTGCTGGGACATCAATCACTTCAACTGTTAAGGGTATTAACCATGTAGGACTCTCGGTGACTGACCTGAAGGCATCACTTGCCTACTACAGCGATGCCACAGGTCTTCAGATAGAGAATGGCAGGAGATACAGCAATTCAGCTGCAGAGCAGGCCAGCGGCTTTACCAATCAGCCTGTTGCCAGGGCGGCCTTAGCGGGACCCAACGGACGACTGGAACTTTCCCAGTACGAATCATCAGTGAGCGGTCCCGGAGAGGAAATACCAGTTCAGGGACCCGGCGTAACCCATGTTTGCTATCAGGCACCCACACCGGTCGACATCTACTCGCGGTTCAAATCATTGGGTGCGACGCAAGTAAGCAGAGGTACAAAGCCGGTCGATCTCGGCGGCTACGGCGTCTATTACGCCTATTCGCGGGATGCCGATGGCATTATGTTTGAAACGGAAAGCCTGGATTACCCGAAATTCGATGATAAGATACAGATCGCACATGTGGCAATCGTCACACATGACCTGGATAGACTGGTTGATTTCTACGAGCAGCTACTCGGGTTCGAACCCAACCGCAGAAATAATCACGTCTCTGGTCCAAGAGCAGATGAAGTGATTAACTTCGATGGCACGCAGATACGTGCTGCCTGGTTTGATACTACCAATATGACGTTGGAACTCTGGCAGTTCACAAATCCCGTTACTGCAAAGCCTGGGGCTCCTTCGCCGGTTGAAAAGATTGGTTACAACAAATTTGCATTTGAGGTATCTGATATAGCGGTTGACTACAAGCGGCTAGTCGAAGCGGGGGTAAAGTTTCTTTCCGAGCCGGTTAAAACTGATGAATCAACTGAGGTTTATGCAAGAGATCCGGATGGTAATCTGTTTAGTCTGATACAGCCTGCGACTGGATCAGCGATTTCCATAAATGGCTTAAAATCACTCAGCCGGTAACTGCTGTTGGCTAGCATGTATCCGCAAACAGCTTTTCGAGTAAGAATGAATCCAGGTCCTCACCGGGGCAATTGGGTGATCAACAGGTCCCGCATTGCTTCAGGTGAGTCCATCTTGGCCTTATCACGTTCCACCAGCTCTGGCGGCACATACCAGTGCAGCTTGTTGCCGTGGTAAGCATTCCAGACAGACTCGGCGACTTCAACGGGTGCTATGGTCCTTGACGCATCTGTTCTACCGGCATTTCTTTCGGGCACTTTTTCATAGGTGGCCGCCACCTCACCGTCGGCATATCGATCACTCTTCCATA
>CAZNFE010000067.1:0-10416 GCA_964571945.1 uncultured Pseudomonadales bacterium | reverse complement strand
TAAATCTCACAATTATGGATTTGTTATTTAGAAGAGGTAACACGGAAATAGTTCTACGGGGCTTCACCCTGCTTGTGGTTCGGTTGTCTTTTTCTCATTTATCCGTATAGTAGATTCAAGTAAGTCCAGTAACATTTTTATCGGTAATCGTTTAGAGATGTGATTCATACCGATGCCGTGTCGGAACCTTTGAAATCATGTTTTTGGATAGCAAAAAAATGTTGGTGGCTAGATTTTTATGTACAGGGCTACTATTCCTGTCAATATTGCTAGCTGTCTCAATGCCGGGTCTTGCAGTTTCATCTGATCAAGGAAATCTTTCCAATAGTATTGTGTTAATTCGAGGTTACCTCGATACGCAGATACAATCCGTAAGAAATGGCCTGGTCATTAATGCTGATGCATACAATGGTTATGTGCTGACCAATGCTGACCCCTTTAATCGAAGTGAGACATTCACTGTTTTAAATCCTGTTTCCGGGGCAGAATTAATTGCCCAGAGAATCTGGCAGGATAACAAACTTGATCTGGCGATGTTCAAAGTCAGTGGATTAAAGCTTCCTGCAATCGTTTTTTCGAAGAAATCTCCTGCTGAGCAGGATTCAATCCAGGCCGTCGTAAAGTCCATGGCTGGAACTGAACAACTGTCCTTTGCCAGAGGAGCAATTCGCAGAGTATATCCGTATGCGGTGCCTCTACAGACAGTAACCATGATGGTTCATGATGCCGGTGTGGATGAAGAACGTGGCGGGGTTTTGCTGGTGAATGAATGTAATGAACTGGTTGGGTTTAATCTGCAGGGAGACAGTAATGGACTGGTGCGGGCCATTACCATGGGCTCACTTAGTGCTGTGCTGGGCAAGCGGAATATCATTCCACATAGTGCAACAGCCAGATGTCTGTCTGCGGTGGAGTTAGCTCAGCGGCAGGCTGATCTGGCCGTATCGAAAGCAAAAAAGGCAGTGCAGGACGCAGCTTCGGCAAGAGAGAGAACCCGGCAGTTGAGTAGCCTGCTTGAAGAATCCAAAAAGCTGAACAAACACCTGGAAGAGCAGACAGGTCAGGCCCAAGTGAGGGCCGAGATGGCTCTTAAAAGAGCCGATCAAATTCAGGCAGAGATTAAAACTGTTAGAGAAGAAGCAACGACCACCACGAAAGCGATACGCAAGGATACCCAGACGCTCCTGGATATTATGAAAGCTGAACGACAGCAGTCTGAAGCTGAATTCCAACACGTCCTGGAGGCACAACAGACACAATTTTCCCAAAGAGAGCATCTGGTCTATGGAATTCTTGCTGTGCTTTCGACAGTGCTGGTTGTGCTGATCTTTCTGGTGAAGAGGAAACCACCTGCTGCACCGCAGAAAGCGGAAAAAGCGGAGCAAGAGATACCTTCAAAGACTATCCTGCAAAAAAATAATTTTGCAGAATATGTGCTGGATGGTACGGATGATAGTGGCATTCGTTACATGTTGAGAATATCCAGTGACCAATTGAATAACGTAGATGGTGTCATCATAGGCCGTAATCCGACAGCATCCCCGTATGTAATCAATCATGCGGATGTTTCCAGAAATCATGCGCGCATCCGATTGATGAAAAATCGGCTGTTTATTGAAGATATGAAATCGACCAATGGTACTCTGGTCAATGGCCAGTCGATTACGGACCGCGGACTGGTTTCCATCGGTGACGGGGACCAGATTATCATTGGATCTATCGTCATGCACCTGCGGATTCTACAGGTTGCCTGAACATCTCTATTCGACATATTGAGCTTTCTTTTGAAGATTTGTAACATTTCATGAGATACACTTGTCTGAAATGAAATATGAGCAATTCTTGTTCTCAGCAAGCTCGTGTTTTCTGCCTTACAGCAGATCGAGACAAGTGGTAGCATAGACCTGCAACGTTCGACATAAACAATAAAATAGAATGAATTCAGAACCTATGAATGCACCCGGAATAGAATCAAACATGTTGCGTGACGTGGTGGTCAGATTTGCCGGTGATTCCGGGGACGGAATGCAGTTGACCGGAACCAACTTCACCGAAGCCATTGCACTGTATGGGAATGACCTATCGACCTTTCCTGATTTCCCTGCAGAAATCAGAGCCCCGGCCGGTGCAACTTTCGGCGTCTCAGCTTTTCAGATCTACTTTGCATCAGAAGAAGTGACGACAGCCGGTGATGAGCTTGATGTATTAGTCGCCATGAATCCGGCTGCATTGATAACCAACATCCATGATCTGGTTCATGGTGGGTTAGTCATACTGGATAGCGGTGCTTTTACGGCAAAGAACCTGGCCAGAGCAGGGTATAAGCAAAATCCTGTGGAAGATAATTCGCTGGATGATTATCGGGTAATCCAGATAGATATCAGTAAGCAGGTGGTGGAAGCAGTAAAACAGTTTGGTCTAACACACAAATTTGCAGTTCGCTGTAAAAATATGTGGACCCTGGGTCTTGTGATGTGGCTATTTGATAGAAGCAGAAAAACAACTATCAACGCGATTCAGAGTAAATTTGCAAAAATGCCGCAGATTGCCGAAGCGAATATTGCGGCACTCAATGCCGGGCACGCATACGGAGAAACAGCGGAATTTCCTGCCGGTGTGGAGGTGTATCAAATCCCCAGGGCAGAAGTTGCGCCTGGCCAATACAGAAATATAACCGGCAGCGATGCCATGGCCTGGGGGCTGATTGCTGGTGGTCACCTGGCAGATATCAATCTCGTATTTGCCTCATATCCGATTACACCCGCATCTGCTTTGCTGCATTCCCTGTCGGCTCACAAGGAATTTGATGTGGTTACGTTCCAGGCTGAAGACGAAATCGCAGCGGTATGTGCAGGTATCGGTGCGTCATTCGCGGGTTCACTGGGTATAACATCCAGTTCGGGTCCAGGAATCGCGCTCAAAGGTGAAGCGATTGCTCTTGCCTGTGCTGTTGAGCTGCCACTCGTGATCGTCAATACGCAACGTGGTGGTCCTTCGACCGGGTTGCCAACCAAGACAGAACAATCTGATCTGAATCAGGCACTCTTTGGCCGCCATGCAGATACGCCATTACCCGTGATTGCTGCTGGTTCACCGGCTGACTGCTTTGAAGTGGCTATCGAGGCCGTTCGAATCGCCACAAAGTACATGACTCCCGTGATCCTCTTGAGTGATGGCTATATTGCCAATGCAGCAACTCCCTGGAAAATACCTGATTTTAATGATTTCGAACCCTTTCCTGTTAAATTTCATACAGAAACTGAAAACTTCAGCCCGGCACACAGAGATATGCAGACACTGGCAAGAGTCTGGGCCAGGCCTGGCACGCCTGGACTGGAACACCGCATTGGTGGAATTGAGCGTCATTATGAAACGGGTGATATTTCCTATAACCCTGCCAATCACCAGAAGATGACGGATATCCGAAAAGCCAAGATTGACGGGATTAGCAAAGATATACCGGAACAGGACGTTGCAGTGGGTGAAGCCGCTGGAAAATTGCTGGTGATTGGTTGGGGATCAACCCACGGCACGATTATGCAAGCGGTCAAGCGCGTGCGCAGAGCAGGTCTCGATGTGTCCCACATCCAGGTCCGCTATCTTTGGCCGTTACCTGACAACCTTGGTGAACTGTTAGCATCATTCGACAGAGTTCTGGTTCCGGAATTGAACACGGGACAGTTTGTTAACCTGCTTCGCAGTGAATACCTGGTCGATGCAAAAGCACTGAGCAAGGTTTCCGGCCAGCCATTCAAGATCAGTGAAATAGAAGATGCAATCAATGCAGAATGGGAGTCCATTAAATGAATGAAGCCATCGCTGAGAAACTGACATTCAAGGACTTTCAATCTGACCAGGAAGTCAGGTGGTGCCCGGGATGTGGTGATTATGCAATTCTTAAAACCATTCAGAAAACACTGCCTGAACTTGATGTGCCGAAAGAGAATCATGTATTCGTAAGCGGCATTGGATGTTCTTCACGATTCCCCTATTACATGAATGCCTATGGTTTCCACACAATTCATGGTCGTGCACCGGCAGTTGCCACGGGTATACGACTGGCGAATCCAAATCTCAATGTATGGATAATCACCGGAGACGGGGATTCACTCAGCATCGGTGGTAATCACACGATGCATGTTTTGCGCAGAAATGTGAATGTCCAGCTATTGCTCTTTAATAATGAAATTTATGGATTGACAAAAGGTCAGTATTCACCGACCTCAAAGGTAGGCACCAGATCTCCGTCCACTCCGGACGGTTCAGTTGATAATCCGGTGATACCCTGCTCCCTTGCATTGGGAGCAAGCGGTAGATTTGTTGCTCGATCGATCGATACCGAAGTGAAACACCTGGCTCAGGTTCTGAAGCGTGGACATGAGCATATCGGTGCATCTTTTATTGAGATTTACCAGAATTGTCACGTGTACAACGACGGGGCATTTGCAGCGGTGAAGGATAAGGCAACTGCACCGAATCAGCGAATTGAGGTGCAGCACGGAGAACCGCTGTTGTTCGGCAGAGATCATGAAAAGGGGTTGCGACTGAATCCTGAAACACTGGCTCTGGAAGTGGTATCCGTCGAGGAAGTAGGGTTGGATGGAATCCAGGTGCATGACGAAACCAACAAGACGCTCGCGCAGATGCTGATTGATCTGCAGGGTCCGGATTACCCCGTTGCTTTCGGTGTATTCTATTGTGATCCAGGCAGCGGCTACATCAGGGATATTTACAGCCAGTATACTGGTGTACGCGGCACAGTTGAGAAGGGCGATGTGAACAAACTGTTACGATCCGGACACACCTGGTTTGTAGAATAATCCGGCATTTTGCAACCACCTATCCTATCCTATACACCTTCACCACTCTGACGTGCGCGATCGAGGCGCGAATTCTCATCTCTCTCGATAGTGGTCATTGCCAGAATCAGCGCCAGGGCTGCAAAGGCTAATGATGCCAGCCCCCACAGCATGCCCTGCTGTAGTGATGCTGCGCTGCTGAGTCCGGATTCGGTGAGAGAGTCGCTTATCCGGCCCATAATGTAAGGTCCAAGTGCGAGACCGATGAAAGTAACCATCAGGATATAGAAAGCAGAAGCGACTGCACGCATACGTGGCAGTACCAGGTCATTAATGGTTGAAGCGGCAGGCCCCACCCAGGAGGACGAGATTACCGAAAACAGAAAATTTAATATGTATGCAATAATCACGTTTTCAGTAAGTAGCAGGCCCATGCCAATGGGGATAGAGAGCACTGCCGCAGCCAGACCGATGTACAGTTTGCCCCGTTGCGTATAGTGTCTCACTCGATCAGCCAGAAACCCGCCGCCGGTAACTCCCAGCCAGCCCCCAATGGCAGCAGAAAGCCCCAGTACTGTCCCGGTTTCCGCTGTACTGACCTGGTGTACTCGCTGGAAAAAGGATGGCGTCCAGAAGCCCAGTCCATACGTGACAAAAGCGATGCAGGGAAATCCAAGACAGCACAAGAGCACAGTTTTGCATCTGAAAATCATCGCAAAAGTGGCCGGGTCTTTGAGTGCTAGCGCCTGTGCCCAGGAGAATGAACAATACATTCCCACCCCCAGTGCAATCCATTGTGCATAGTCACCTGTCATCTGTATCAGTAGATGAGCAAGCAGGCCAAGTATGAGCATGGCGCCAATATTGATGATGATGGTTTTTTTGCCACAATGCAGTTGCCACAGGTATCGCAGATTGATTATGGGAACAACCGATTTCAGCTCAGACCAGGCAGCCTGAAATGGATGAGCATGTGGTTCTGAGTGGATGCCCTCGCTCATACCACGAGTAGGCTCTCGCAGCGTGGAGACCCAGAAGGCCATCAGCAGACCCGGAATTCCTACCACAAAAAACGCCACGTGCCAGCCATTCAATCCCATCGGCGCAAGAGCCGGATCCGGGTAACTCCCATTCCAGGCGCCGACGATGAGCCCACCAAGGAATATCCCGATTCCGGCACCAATGTAAACGCCACTGGAATAAATGGCCAGGATGGTTGCGCGTATGGTGGGTGGAAAATAATCCGACAACATGGAGAATGCGGCTGGCGTAGCACTGGCTTCTCCGATCCCCACACCGATCCGATAAGTCGCCAGACTACCGAATCCTCTTGCTGTTCCGGATAATGCAGTCATCAGGCTCCAGAACGTAAGACCCAGAGAAATCAGGCTCTTCCGAGACCATACGTCAGCAAGTTTGCCTAGTGGTAAGCCGAATATCGCATAGAAAACCGCGAAAGCCGTGCCGTACAGGAAGCCGATCTGTGAATCTGAAATACCAAGATCGGATTTAATGTCTTCGGCCAGAATAGACAGAATCTGGCGGTCGATGAAATTGAAGATATAGACGAGAACCAGAACACCCAGTACGTACTTTGCATAGGAACCCCCGACAGTCTGCCTGGCATCTGAATCCGGTGTCGCATCTGAAATCATAGAGATCCCTTTATTATTTTTCTATTGGGTGGTATTCAGTTATACCATCAAAAATGAATTCAGTCAGTTTTCATTCCTGGCAAGTTCTGCCCACTTAACCGTTAGAAGCAGATGCAATTTATCGATACAATCGGTATATTTTCAGTTTTCCAGTAACTGGCGATAGAACAAACTGAGAGACGCTGCAAACCGAATTCTATTTGTGTTCAGAGACAATGCAGCGAAACAATTCGGCAAGTTGGATTTCGGAGGACGCGATGACAGATTTTCAAGCCGCAGACAATGTCGGCACGATGGATGTACAGGAACAACACAAATTTGACATCGCGAACCTGCAAACCTATATGCAGGAAAACGTGGCAGGATTCAGCGGTGAGTTAACTGTGCAGCAATTTAAAGGTGGACAATCCAATCCTACCTATTTGTTAACCGCAGGCGGAAAAAAATACGTCATGCGGAGAAAGCCGCCGGGAACCCTGCTCAAATCTGCCCATGCAGTGGATCGTGAATACAAGGTGTTATCTGCATTAGCCAATGAGGATGTGCCTACCGCCAAAACGTACGCGTTGTGTACTGACGATTCTGTGGTGGGAACCTGGTTTTACATCATGGAATACCTGGATGGCAGGGTGATATGGGACAGTACAACCGGTCCTTATTCACCAGCAGAGCGAGCCGCGATGTTTGATTCGGCGAATCTGGCGGTGGCCCGGCTGCATAATGTCGATTTCAAAGCAGTTGGTCTGTCCGATTTTGGTAAACATACCGACTATATTATGCGGCAGTATACCCGCTGGGCAGGACAGTATGAGTATACGAAAACAGAAGAAAATCCCTACATGGACAATCTGATCGAGTACCTGCCAAAAAATGTGCCCGCTGACGATAGTTGCAGTATTGTGCATGGTGATCTGCAGATCGCTAACATGATGATGCATGCAGATAAATTCGAAGTCATCGGTATCCTCGACTGGGAATTGTCTACCCTGGGCAGTCCATTGTCTGATTTCGTTTACTTGTGCCGTCCGTATCGGGATGCGTTAGTCGGCCAGGATTTGAAAGCACTGGGAATACCCAGTGAAGAGGATTACATCGAAGCCTATTGCAAACGTACCGGGCGTGATGGCATTCCGGACTATGATTACTACATGGCATTCAACATGTTCAGACTGGCGGGCATTCTGCAGGGTATTGCGAAACGGGTACTGGACGGCACTGCCGCCAGTGCACATGCTGAAATGGCCGGTGCCGGGGCCATGAATATGGCTAAAATGGCCTGGGCACAAATCGATAAATCCGTAAAATTTGATTGAAAGCGAAAACCCCCGGCTTTGCCGGAGGATTGTTATTCATCAATGGAGTTGATGCAGACGAATCATCATCTGGAATCCGCCTTCAGGGCTACACACCCAGAGATTGTTCCCATTCGGATAGCGTATCGTCCAGACGATCCATCATGTCATCTACCTGCTCGGCATTGATTACCAGAGGCGGACAGATCCACATGGGCAGACCTCTCCTGAAGGCAGGTTCTCGACGCGCACCGTACAGGGTACCGTACAGCACCAGACCATTTTTCAGTGCCAGTGCCTGAAACAGGTGCTCCGCATGTTCTTCGCTGTCAAAGAATTCCATGGTGTCCTTGTTCCTGACCAGTTCGCTGACCATAAAGAGCCCCCAACCCCGGACATCTTTAACCGTGGGATGTGACAACAGCCTGTCCCGGTTTGAGAATAATCGTTGCCCCATTGCGACCGTATTATCGAGCAGCTTGTCCGACGTAATAATGTCGATTGCAGCAGATCCCGCAACACAGGCCAGTGGATGCCCTCCGGCAGTGAAGCCGTGCACAAAATAGGCATCCTGTTTAAAGGGTTCGTTAATTTCATCACTGACGGTTACTGCACCCAGGGGGATATATAAACTGGAGATACCCTTGGCTGTGGTCATGATGTCTGCTTGCACGTCAAAGTGCTCCATAGCGAACCACTTGCCAGTCCGGCCGAATCCGGTAACGACTTCATCTGCTATCAACAGTACGTCATAGTGATCGCAGATCTCTCTGATTTTTTTCCAATAGGTTACAGGTGGCACCACACCATAGTCTGAGCCGGCACCGTGAGGTGTCGCCAGGTAAGCTGCAACAGTCTGTGGACCGGCATAGTGGATGGCTTTCTCAAGTTCCCGGGCAGATTCTTCTCCCCATGTATCACGATCCATGCCGTACGGCTTGCCGTAATCACTGTATTGCCGGATGTGCGGGAATTTCTGCAGCATGGGATCAAAATGGGCCTGACTGCCGGGGTTACCGGAGACAGCCAGGGTTGCCAGGGTCATGCCATGGTACGCTTCATAGTTCGATATAATCTTGTATTTCTCGGTGAAGCCTCTTGTTATCTGGGCCTGACGAGCAATTTTCATAGCGGTTTCAACGGCTTCAGAGCCACCCGAGACCAGATAACTGGCATTCAGAGTACCCGGCGCTATTGCGGCGATACGATTGCACAGGGCAGTTCTTGGCTCATTGGCAAGAACCGGATGAACATACGTGAATTTGTCCATCTGCGCCTTGATTGCATCTTTGATTCTTGAATCGTTGTAGGCAAGATTGATCGCCATTGGTCCGCCTGAGGCATCAATGTATCTATTCCCATCCGCATCGTACAGGTAGATGCCGTCAGCTTTGGAAAGCTCGACGTCCATCGGGTGGTAGGAAAAATTATTTGCCCATTTCCCTTCCGGCTTTAACGTCTCGGGTAGGTTACTGCCTGCCAAATTCACCATATGCCTGGCTCCTCTTCAAATTAGTTCCTGCCGGTCACTTTTCTATTTTAGGCAGCACGTGCTCAACCAGACGAGCCCAGTAGGTTGCACCAAGCGCCAATATGTTATCGTTAAAATCGTACCCGGGATTGTGCACCATGCAGGTACCTTCGCCATCCCCGTTGCCAATCCATATATAGGCACCCGGCCTTTCCTGCAACATATAAGCGAAGTCTTCCGAACCCATCGCTGCTCTGGCATTCAGATTTACGTTCTCTGTGCCGACCACGCTGGTGGCTACTTCACCTGCGATATCTGTTTCAGCGACAGAATTTATAGTTGGCGGATAGCGTCGCTCGTAGGTAAATTCCGCCTCGGCACCGAATGCCGAACATATACCCTCCGCAATCTCCTTCAGTTTTGTTTCAAGCGTGTATTGAACTTTAGGGGAAAAACATCGGGTGCAGCCGCTGATTTCGATGGTATCGGGAATTACGTTATACGCATCACCGGCATGAAATTGAGTAACGCTGACAACCGCCGGTTCCTGCGGGTCGATTATTCTGCTGACAATGTTCTGATACGCTTCGACTACTTTGGTGCCGATGATGATCGGATCGGTGCCGAGATGTGGCATGGCCGCATGGCTACCCGTACCCGTGATTTTCACGGCGAAAATGTCGAATGCGGCCATCATGGGGCCTGGCCTGATGGCGAATTTACCCACCGGTAACCCGGGAATATTGTGCATACCAAATACTGATTCGACCGGGAATTTTTCAAACAAACCGTCCTCAATCATCTTTCTTCCACCGCCTTCGTTCTCTTCCGCCGGCTGAAAGATAAAATGAACCGTACCCTCGAAACTTGTCGATTCCGCCAGGTATTTTGCCGCTCCCAACAACATCACCGTATGGCCATCGTGGCCACAGGCGTGCATTTTCCCTTTGTGGGTAGACTGATAAGCAACGTTGTTTTGCTCCAGGATGGGTAATGCATCCATGTCGGCTCGCAACCCAATGGCGCGATTACCCCGGCCTTTCGTCAATGTGCCAACCACGCCGGTACCCGCTAATCCCGTATGCACGTCGATACCATATTCGGTCAGTTTATCGGCAACCAGTTTCGCGGTGCGATGTTCCTCGAATGCCAGTTCAGGATGGGCATGAATGTCGCGCCGCAAGCCGGTTAATTCATCC
>CAZNFE010000066.1:0-10439 GCA_964571945.1 uncultured Pseudomonadales bacterium | reverse complement strand
ACCACCGGAATGACTCGCGCAACCGCCGGAACTGAATCTCATATTGATCATAGGTAGGTCTTGGCTGTCCCATGAACAGTCCAATGCCTTTGCCGCCCCACAAGACTCGTCCGTCGTCGGTAGGTCGGAAATAGAGGTTCATAAATCGCATGTCTTCCCAGCCTTCCCGCTGCTGCCAGCCGATCTGATCCCACTCTCTTTCTGCCAGTTGCGGTGTCGCACAAACATAAGAGTAAACGGAGAACACATCTTGCCTTGCGGGTTTCCAGGCCTGAGAGTAGGCATTGCCGCAGATTATCGCACGATCTGCCCACACGGTTCCTCTTTTAGTCCTCACCGTAACGCTGTGTGACTGCTCCTGCCAGTTAAGGACACGGGTATTTTCAAAGATTTTGCAACCCATTTCCTGCACCCGTGATTTTAATCCGGCCAAAAGTTGTACCGGGTTCAGCAGTGCAGCCCTCTTGAGAAAATATCCACAGCGCAATTTGTCTGAATACAGGCGTTGCTGAATTTCATCACGACTCAGTGGCACAAAATCATCCGCTATGCCGAGCTTTTCAGCGAACGAGAGATCTGATTGAATTCTGGCATCCTGTGGTGCCGAATCAGACGATCTGACCAGTCCGCAGTTAGGGTTGAATTCACAATGAATGTGTTCTGTTTCAACAATCTCAGCCAGCATATCCATGGCGTTGAGGGCAGCATCATAAATTTTACGCGCCTCCTCCACACCGGTGAGTTTTACCAGTTGGGGAATAGAGCGGTGCACAAATGGACTGATAAAACCGGCACTGCGACTAGATGCGCCATAGCCAATTTCATTCGCTTCGAGAATGGCTACTTTTAAACCGTGGTTTTCCTTCAGTAACAAATACGCTGACCAGAGCCCGGTCAAGCCGCCACCGACTATTGCAATATCGACTTTCTCATCGCCATTGAGTGGAGCTTCTGCCTGTTGAGCATTGCTGCTTGCCCAAACAACTGATTTTGAGAGTTCCCGCATTGCCACGATCCGCCAGATGACATTTCACTCGAAAAATGCACCATGTCTATTGTAACCAAAACCACCACTCCGTGCTCGTATTGATCAATCTCAATCCGCTGTCAGGTGGTGCCAGAATTGATTGATTTCCCTTGCTAATGCAGCCTGTCTAACAACGCAGGGTACCCAGTGATCTGGAAATAATCGTTTATATCGCTGTTGAGCAAAGCGATCATCCACCAGGCAGATAATCCCCTGATCCCGTTCGCTCCGGATCAGCCTGCCTGCCGTTTGTAACACGCGGTTCATGCCCGGGTACTGGTATGCATATTCAAAACCATACCCATCCTCGCCAGCAGCAGAACTGCTGAAGTGATCACGAATCAGATCTCTTTCGATGCCCAGTTGCGGTAATCCAACCCCTACGATGACAACGCCAACCAGACGTTCTCCCTTCAGATCAATTCCCTCACCGAAGATACCGCCCATCACAGCAAAGCCCACCAGAAGATCAGCATTCTCTGCATCAAACTGATCCAGGAAAGCTTGCCGATCTTCATCAGCCATGCCGCGACTCTGTATAATCGTTTGTACAGCCGGGTGTTCCGCTACAAATCGCTGATGCACAGCTTCCATGTAATGATAGGAAGGAAAGTAGACCAGATAATTTCCATTGTGGCTGCCTGCTACGGTTGCAATAACTTCCACGATGCGATCAAAACTGTCCTTCCGCTGCCGGTAGTTAGTGGCAATATCCCGAATTACGAACAAACCCAGGTTTTCTTCTGGAAATGGAGATGGCAGGCTCACGAAGCGGCCATCTTCCTCCGCCCCCAACAGATTCTGGTAGTAATCAAAGGGACTTAATGTGGCAGAGAAGAACACTGATGAGCGTCCTCTGCCCACTCCTTGCTCCAGCATTCGGGAAGGATCGACACAGTATAACCGCACCAGCAGATGGTTTTTTCCCAGCCGTTTGATCAGGCAGACGTACTTTTCATCAAAATACTCTGCGGTTCGATTGATCCGCAAGGCATCGAAGTAGCATTCCAGCAATTCTTCATATGTATCACTCCTGCGATCATGCTCAGCCAGCCAGATTTCCGCCTGGTTACAGAATGTACGCAACGACTGCAGCAAACCGCTGGGCAGTTCGTCTGACACAGCCCATTCATGCTCGGTAAGTGATTCATTATGCTCCTTGCGCAGTTTCAGGAATGCGCGATTCACCCCTTCCATCTTCCGCACTACATCGGCAGTCCCGAATTCACGAGTCTTTTTCAGCTTGCGCTTCAGCTTCATCCAGGCGTTTTTTTCGATCTCCGCCGAGAACATATCCCGACCCCGATCCACCAGATTGTGTGCTTCATCGATCAAAAAACAGTAGTCCTCAACCGGATCATCAAAGAAGCGCCTCAAATATACCGTTGGATCAAACACATAGTTATAGTCCCCTATGATGCAGTCCACCCATCGGGACAGATCCAGGGAGAACTCGAATGGGCACATCTCGTGTTCCCGGGAGATTCGTTCGATGTCGTCCCGGTTAAAGCGATTCTGACCAGCCAGTGATGTTTCCAGCACCTCATGCAGCTTGTCGTAATAGCTTATCGCAAATTCACAATGCTCCGGATCGCAGGGTGAACCGGGATTAAAGCAGATCTTTTGTTTGGCCGTGAGCGTGACCGATTTGACTGCCAAACCAGCCGAGGCCATATCGGCAAGGGTAGCCTCGGCAATACTCCGCCCGACAGTTTTGGCGGTGAGAAAGAATATCTTCTCATGATGCCCCTCCCCCATGGCTTTCACTGCCGGAAACAACGTGCCAACGGTTTTACCAATACCGGTCGGTGCCTGCACCAGTAATTGCTGGCCTGCTGCCATTGCTCGATATGCATTCACTGCAAAACTGCGCTGTCCCTGCCGGAAGTCGCCATAGGGAAAGGCAAATGCATTAATGGAGGCATTGCGTTCCCGCCGCCACATCTGAATCTTCTCCATCCATTGCAGGTAACGCGACGCCAGGTCCTCGAAGAAATTCTGCAGCTCCATTACGCTGAAATGCTGCTGGAATTCACTCACCTCTGCTGTCTCAATGTGATAATAAGTCAGCTGTAACGTGATCTCATTCAGGCCCTGCTGCACGGCATACAGGAAGCCGTATATCTTAACCTGTCCCCAGTGCAAATCCTGCTGGCTCCGGGGCAGATCCGACACTGGCACCTTTAACGTCTTGATCTCATCGATCATCACCGGATCGGAATCGCTATACACGCCATCCATCCGACCACTTACCTCCAACAACAGATTGTGCCATTGATAGTGACCATTGATTGCCACTTCTGCCTGGTAACCTGCGGGTCGCGAGCGTTGCACTTTCTGGTGACCACGAATACCCTCCCGGGCACTGCTGCGGGAACTGAATCGGAAATTAATATCACCGGATTGGGATATGGTCTGCACCAGATTGCCGACAGAGATGCGAAAGCGGATCAATCCTTGCCCTGTTTCGAGTGAGGTATCTTGAATAGAGTTGGTATCCAAATCGAATGATCCAGGCGATGAGGCACGAGTAAGGCTGCAAAAAAAAAGATTGCAATCAGTATACTGGAGTTTACAGTATACGGTATGAATCGCATTCGCCAGGCATGGTTCATCCCTGTACATTCCACAGCTATCACAGTCTTGCTGCTGGTCATCTCACTGTTTGTAAGCGGATGTGGTGGCGGTGGCGGCGGTGGCGGCGGCACGCAGGTCGTCAGCGATTCTGATGTGAACACCAGTAACAGTGACATCGGCGACGACACCAGCGACGACACCAGCGACGAGATATTTCGACCGGAAAGGTTGTTGCAGATCGAAATTGTCATGGACCCGGCCGAATATGAAGTCATGCGCAGGGAAGGACGTTCCTATCCCCAGGTATTCGCAGGTTGCTGGAACGACTTTGACGACTACACTCACTTCAAAGCAACCGTTTCTGTAGATGGTGAAACGTTTCATGATGTAGACATCCGCAAGAAGGGATTTCTCGGTTCGCTCTCAGTCAATCGGCCCTCGATAAAATTGGATCTTGACGACTATGTTCCCGGGGTACGACTGGAGGGTCTGGAGAGGTTGACTCTCAACAATGATCGGCAGGACCTGAGTCATACACATCAGTGTATAACCTATCAGATGTTCCGCAATGCCGGTCTCCCAGCCCCGCGCTGCAATTTTGCCAGAGTCAGTATGAACGGTCAGGATCTCGGCATTTACACCAATGTGGAAAATGTCAAAAAACATTTCTTACGACGCAACTTTGATAATGATGAAGGGAACCTGTATGAAGGCCAGGTGGCTGATTTTGGTGAATTTACCAGCGAAAATTTCGAGTTAAAGACCAATAAAGACCGCAATGATCGCTCCGACCTGAATACCGTCGTAGAGGCGCTGGCAGCGGATGATGAGAACATGCCGGGATTACTCGAACAGGTAATAGATCTGGATGAATTCATTAGCTTCTGGGCCATGGAAGCCATCAGCGGTCACTGGGATGGCGCAACCGGCAATGCGAATAATTATCTGATCTATCACGATCCAACTACTGACCTGTTCCACTTCATTCCCTGGGGAACTGATGGCGCCATGGAACTGACGCACAAACTGGCGCCGGGAACTGGTCCCTTGTATCGCTACACCAGAATCCCCTCCAGGCTATACAACATCCCCGCGTACCGCGAAATGTACCACAACCGGATACTGCAGCTTCTGGAGCAAGTCTGGGAGGAAACCGCGCTCAACACCGAGGTTAGCCGGATTCGAAATCTGACCAGTACCCCGGAATTGGAAATGGCGGGTGTGCGTGAGTTCATTGATGAACATCAGGACCAGCTCCTTGCTTCCATCAATGGTGATTTAACACAGGTCGAACGCACCATGATCGACCAGGCCACTGTCTGCAATGACAGCAACATCACCACGATCAGCGGCAGTTCCGTTGGTAACGAGGCTTCCTTCCAGTATATTGACCTGGATGGAAATCTGGTATCAGTACCGGCCTGGGCAACCGAGCCAGAGGTGCAGGAAAATGGCAGAATTGAGATCTACGTGATCGGAGATGTTGACGACATGACTCGCCTCACGGTGATCTCCATGGATCAGTTCGATTTCGATCCGAATGAGGTACCTGTGCACGGAGTGGCGACCACCCTGAAACTGTACGAGCGTCAGGCAGAACAAGATCCCTGGTCACTGGTTGCAATCGGTGGCGATGGCAGTATCGTCTTTGATGAACCGGCAGTCCTGGGCGAAGCACCCACCATGCACTTCTCCGCTGATCTGTGGCTCAGAATACCCGGAGAGCGATTTTGATTACTGATCTGATTCCTGATCCCGACCGTTATCGCTTCGACCATGGGCAGTTGCGATTGCACACCCACCCGGTGGAGGCCGATTGCCTGCAAGCTCTGGAACAATTCCAGGCCCATGACCTGGATAACCAGATCAAAGTGAGCCTCATGAATCGAACTGAGTCCAAATACCTGCTGCCTATTGGGATTTTGCCTGACTTTCTACGGAGTATGGCAAAAAACCACACCGTACTGCAGCATGCTGGCCATCGTGTTTTCACTTATGAGAACACCTACTTTGATACACCGGATTGGGATCTCTATCTACACCACCACAACGGCAAACTCAATCGCTACAAGTACCGTTACCGCCGTTACCATGAAACGAATGTGGCCTGCCTGGAATTAAAATACAAGAACAACAAGCGGCGCACGGTTAAAGAACGGCTGCCATGGCCATGCAATGTACCAGGTGAATTGTCGTTTGCCAGGCTGCCCTTTCTTGCCCGGCTGTATATCAATTATCGACGCATAACGCTGTGGAATCACACGACGGATGAGCGCATGACACTGGACTACGATATCTATTTTCAGCGGCCGCAGCAGGCACACAAGGAGAGCAGGGTGCGGCTACAGAGCCTGTTTATCATTGAGCTCAAGAGAGCGGGTAAAGTGTATGGCTCACCGTTCGTACGACAGGCAAAGGACGATGGCTATCATCGACAATCCATTAGTAAATACTGTGTCGGCGTTTGCCTGACCGAAACCGGTAAATTGAAACGCAACAAGTTTAAACCTGTGCTCAGGAAGCTGCACAATCTTCAACATGCCGGAGTAACTATGCAATGATCGACAGTCCTGGTTACGACTTCATGATTCGGTTCGCGATCAATCTCATTGCCATATTGGTGCTTGTCAGATTCATTTACTTCCGGATTCACAGGCACAGGATTTACGCCAGTTCATTCATCCTGTTCGGTGCCGGTGTGTTCCTGGTGACCAGACAATTGGCATCCGTGGACATCTCCATGGGATTTGCGTTCGGTCTGTTCGCGATTTTCTCCATGCTGCGCTATCGAACCGAGTCCATTACCATTATGGAGATGACCTATCTGTTCCTGGTCATATCCATGTCACTACTATCGGCGGTAAGTAGCCTGTCCCATATAGAACTCACTCTGGTGCTCGGCATCGTCTGCCTGCTTGCGCACCTCACAGAAACCAACTTGTTGCTCCCCATGATGGAGGAGCATACAGTCGAGTACGAAAAAATCGAGAATATCGTGCCTGATCGCAGGGAGGAACTGATCCAGGATCTGTGCGAGCGGCTGGGACAGGATATTCGCAGTGTTGAAATTGTGTACGTGGACTTCTTACGCGATACCGCTCGACTAAAAGTGCAATTTGTCCCACCGGAGAATGATAGATGACCGCTCGATATTGCCTGTTGTCTGTCACTCTGGTTCTGTCCTTAATGGTTCTACTAGATGTCAGTGCGGTAGCTTTTGCAAATGAGGCACCAGGCCCAAAAGAAAAGAAGGACCGGCTGGATATCAGAGGCCGCCTGATGCTGGATGGGGACTACTACGAATCTTTCTGGAGCAAAGAGGGAGATAACGCCACCACGGATGCGGAAGTTCACAATGCCAGGGTAGAGTTTGCGTATGATTTCCCGAAAGGTTGGGACGCCAAGTTGCAGCTTGATGCAGATCTGGATTCAGAAGGCAGCAATTTCGAACTGGGCAGTGCGTATTTGCGATACAAAAAATGGGACTTTGCAGACATCACCCTGGGTAAGATGAAGGAACCGCTGGGTCTTGAACGCAACACCAGAGCAGACCGGCTGCTGACCATCGAACGTACCATGATGAGCTCGGCTCTTACAGCGGGGAAAAATTGGGGTATCCATCTGTATAACGCCAATAAACACAGACGTTGGGCACTGGCAATGATTTTCGAAGATAACCGGGACGATGACTTCGATGAGGATGCACCGGTTGCCATTACAGGTCGCTATAACTGGTATCCGCTCAATGGTAAAGCACAGACACTGCAGGTGGGGATTTCCGGCTCACTGCGAGACTGGCACGAGAACACATTCCAGATAAGAGAACGGGCTGAAGTCCATACCGGCGATAATGTGGTGCGAAGCGCCGAATTCAGGGCCGACTCTCAATCAATCCTGGGCCTTGAGGGAGTATGGCGGTACAAGTCCCTGCTGTTGCAGGCAGAAACATTGAGCACACGTGTAACAGAAGTGCATGGCCCCGATTGGGATTACATCAGCTATTATGTGATGGGCAGCTACTTTCTCACTGGTGAACAGCACCGCTTCAAAAAAGGCAAACTTCGAACCATTAGGCCACTGGGGGACCATGGCGCATGGGAGTTGATTGCACGCTACAGCTATCTGGATGTACGCCAGCGAGGATTGGGTTCGCAAGCCTCGGTCACAACGCTGGGTGTAAATTACTACTTCACAAAACAGATAAAACTGATGCTGGCCTTTCTGCACCCCGATATTTCCGGTAGTGTACGACATGCTGATCCCAGGGGTGAAGCTGTGTCCATGCGTCTGCAGTTTGTATTCTGATTGCAGACCGGGAAACAAAACCTAAGCCAGTGCAGCCCCACAATTACAGGAACGAAAAAAAATGCTCAAAATAGACCAACAGGAAGATGTCTTTGTCCTGACCATGACCAATGGCGAAAACCGCTGGAGTACCACATTTACCAGGGCATTTGACCAGGCGTTGGATGAAATCGAGCAGTCCAGCGGAGCGGCTGCTTTAGTCACCGCATCGGATGATCCAAAGTTCTTCTCCAATGGCCTGGATCTCGAGTGGGTAAGCTCCAAAGGTGAGCACCCAGGCGGAGATCGCTCGGTATTCGGTACGGAGATTATGCGCCTGTTTGCACGCATGATCACCTTTCCCATGCCCACCATCTGTGCGATTAATGGCCACGCATTTGGTGCCGGGCTCATGATTGCATTGTGTCACGATGAACGCATCATGCGGGAGGATCGCGGCTATCTATGTGCCAATGAAGTGGAACTGGGCATGAAGATTCCACAACCGGAGCTGGCGCTGTTTCGACACAAGATACCCATGCCGGCCTTTTATCAGACGGTACAGTTCGCCAGGCGCTGGACCGGACCAGATGCGTTGTCCGCAGGCATTGTGCAGCAGGTAACTGATCAGGCTGCTAATTTGGATATTGCAATCGAGAGAGCACAAAACCTGGCTCACCTGGCGAACCAGCGGGAAAACTTCCAGTGGATGAAGGAACACATCTATGGCGAGAATGCAGCCATCAATGGTGTGCATGGTCCCGCCTACATGTTGCGCAATGCGGATAAGTACACCGGCTGAAGACAAGCGTTAATCAACCCACTTGACTCGCGCCAGCCGAAACGGTATCCGGTTGGCCGTAAACGCCTTGATCCATCGCTTCTGATTGGCCTGTAGCTGATCACCCGGTCCTTTCACCTCCACCATTGCATACCCGGAATCAGCAGGGAAAGTGATCAGATCCGGAAATCCGGACCGGTTATTGCGCAGGTCAAATAACATTCGCGTGAACAGGATGCGTAGATGCGACCAGGGAATTCGCCGCAGCGCAATTTCCACAAGATCATCAGTAAACAAATCCCAGGGCACGAAAGGATTCGCTATGCCACGCTTCTCCTCCCGTGTCGAGTACACGCGAGACACCAGTTCCCCTTCAATTTCCAATTTATCGAAGCGCATCTTAATTGCCTCACTTCTTGCCTCACGGAATGACGGCGTAAACAAATCCAGCGGCCCGCGCTGATACGGATTCACAAATGCACCCTTAACCGGCATAAATATAATATCCCAGAAACACAACCCGAACAGGCCGGGAATCAACCCGTTCTCGACATAGAAGCAAGCATCGCCCTGTCCTTCAAACCAGGCCCGTGTCGCTTCTTCCACCACATGCGACGAAGCAGTCAGAGCCGGCATTTCAAGCTCCAGGTCCAGGGATTCATACTCCAGCACTGTCTGGTGTATATCGCTGGAGCCGTTCAGTTTCTTTGCCAACTGGTGGCCGAAGCGAGTAGCGAATTCCAGTTCTTCTTCATCGGCCGGCGCCGCAATGATCTCTTCACAAATTGTCAGGGATGCCTGCTCATCACCGATCTTCTTCAATATCCGTGCGGTACGTTCCCGACCCGGCGGTGATGTGGACTGTTTATAGAGAGCCAGTGCATCATCAAGATACGCATGGCGCTCCAGATGCCGTGCGATATGATTCAGCAACCGATCCCGGCGCCGGACTAATGCGCTGGACCTCAGCTCAGGCGCACTCACATCCAGGCAGATGCGCGCCGCCAGTTCCGGCAGCTGGTCGAACTGTTCTGCTTCAAGCAGCTCATCACAGGCTTCACGAAACGCATAGAGCTGCCAGGTGAGGTCTATCACCTCCCGGGAATCGAATAAGCGAATTTCTTCCGGTATCTGATAGTCCTCATAGCGCAGCATACCCATATCGGTCAGCACAAATTCAGTAAAGTCCTGGTTCAGATTACCGAAGAACAGCAGGCGATACAGCAGCAGAGTATCAATGCCAAGCGGCCGATAGACTGCAAAAGGCAATTTCACGGTAAGCACATCAAGCTCTGATTTGATCAGATCAACCAGATCACCTCGTTTTAGCTGTTTTGCTCCTGCAACACCCGACACCCAACCCAGTAGCTCCGCTTTGGTGTGTAGATTCAGCAACTCATCCGCATCGGTTTCGTCGCTCGCAAAACCCGACTCAATCAATTCCATCGCGGCCACTGCAACATCATCAATGTCCACATAGCTCAGCTTATCACTTCTGAACACCGGTCCCTGCCGAAGAATCATGCGCACATACAAGCTCTGTGCCTGCTCTGACAACAACTCGAAATCATCGGCGTATGCCAACTCAGCCTCAGCCAGCAAGTCAGCATACTGGTTCCGCACAAAGCGGATCAAAGACAGGTAATTAGCCAGGTGATACCCGACGGGGAGTTCTGCGACCATTGGTGACTTATCGATCAAAGAATGTCAGTTAATTAGAGCCTGCTCAGTAAGTCGAGGACCAACCGAAACGCGGGTGGTGTATCGATC
>CAZNFE010000065.1:0-10473 GCA_964571945.1 uncultured Pseudomonadales bacterium | reverse complement strand
GTTCATAGCCAAGGACTTCAAGGAATACATCCGGGTAACGGGCATGAGTCATGTTCGTACGTCGCCGTATTATCCGCAGAGCAATGGGAAAATTGAACGCTGGCACCAGACCATGAAAAAAGAAGTCATCAGGAAAAAAGTTCCCCTTTCACTGCAGGAAGCGATAGACCAACTGGGAAAATTCATAGATCATTACAATACAGAAAGGCTACACAGTGCGATTGGTTACATCACGCCGATGGACAAATTGCAGGGTCGGGAAACCCATATCCAGGAAGATCGAGAGAACAAATTGGCGGCAGCTCGTGCAGCCAGGAAAGAAAAGCGCTTGACAAAGCTAGAAGACCAGCGCGCATATGCAGGTTGTTAACGGGATGGAAAATTATTCTCTTAACGAAGGAACGGGAAAGTCCAGTTCCAACTGAAGCAAGACAGCTGGCGATACCCTTGAACGGACACCGACAAATCTCCCCGGCAGGGGTACGGGTTCGCTTTCAGTACACCATTTTGGGGTCATTCAGACAGGATTCAAGAGGTTGCGGCAAAGATTGCTGGATCGACTTCCGGTTGAATGAGGGATGATGGAGGCGACAGGCCACTCTAATTCAGATTATAATCAATTATCTAGTCATTCTGATCACCATACGATTCGTATATGATCGATACATTTGTCAAGAATAAGCAGGGAATCAGGTGAACAGGGATAGCCAATCAGATCTTCCACAGGGTAACAGTACCCTCAGCGTACTGGAATCCTGCGCTGACTGGGCATGGGAAATAGATCAGCAACGCCTGCTCACCTATATATCAGCATCAATTACGCAGTACACCGGGTACGAAACTGACCAGTACATCGGCAGGCAATTTGCCGAGATACCCGGCATTCAGTCGAATCTGCAAGAGCACAACCCCGACATTTATGAGTTGATTAAGCAGACCAAACCATTTCGAAATCTGTATCTTGAGTTATCGCATCCGGATGGCAGAATAATACTAGCGTGCCTTAACGGCTATCCCTTGTTCGATGCTGATAATAAACACATAGGCTTCCGCGGCATTGGGATGGCGGTATCTGATAAAATCACCGCCAATTTTGTTGTGGAGAAGATCAAGGAATCTGTAACGGATAAAGTAGGTGAGAGCTACTTTAATGCACTGACCCAGGCGTTGTCGGAATCATTAAAAGTTGACTGTGCACTTGTAGGCCGTATGGATGAGGAAAGTAAGCAGGCAATTGCTACCCTATCAGTGTTTTCTTTCGGGGAATCTGTTGAAAATTTTTCATATGATTTGGCGGATACGCCGGATTTTGTGGTCTCGTGTTCACCAACCACTGTCACTTTCGAAGACGTGCAAAAGGCATTTCCCAACGACGCTCGCCTGCATGAGATGGACGCAAATGGGTATGTCGGAACGCCCCTCTATGATGGCGAAGAGCAGTTTATCGGGTTACTGATCGTCATAACGAAACAACCTTTACGACAAAAAGAACTGATCTCTGAAGTGCTTGAATTATTTGCCGACCGGACAGTGGCGGAACTAAAGCGTGCACTAACGGAAACACGTCTGGTTCATCAAGCTTATTCAGATAGTCTGACCGGATTGGCCAACCGCCCGCTCGCTATGGATAGACTTGACCATGCCGTCAGGGCAGCTCATCGAGCTGGCCGACGCCTGTATGTCTTGTTTCTTGATCTGGATGGTTTCAAGACCGTCAATGATACCATGGGCCATGTACAAGGGGATTTATTGTTACGCGAAGTTGCTTCGAGGTTTTCATCAATCGTCAGAGAAGGTGAAACGCTGGCGCGGCTTGGTGGTGATGAATTTCTGGTTATCCTTGAAGAAACCGAGATTGCTGCCGGTGAGTACGCCGCCAAAAGGTTGTTAGATAGCCTGCAGAAACCTATTGAATTGGAGGGTAGGGAATTTAGTATCACGGCCAGTATCGGTGTAACACAATTTCCTGAGGATGGCGATACACCGGAAGTACTCATGCGAAACGCTGATACCGCAATGTATCAGGCAAAAAATGCCGGTCGCAATACCTACCGGTTTTTTACTTCAGAAATGAACGAGCTAATCCGCGCACGTATTGATATGGAAGCGCACCTGTGGCAAGCCCTGGAGTGGGAAGAATTCAGATTGTTTTATCAACCAATTGTTGAGTTAACCTCCGGTCGCATAGTTGCTGCGGAAGCACTGGTCCGCTGGGATAGCCAGGACCTCGGGTTTTTATCACCTGAACGGTTTATTCCGCTGGCCGAGGAAATTGGCGCAATCGTTCCTCTGGGCGAATGGATTATGAAGCAAGCATGCATGGATTGTAAGACCTGGCGCAATAATTTCTCACCCTCATTCGCTGTAGCAGTGAATGTATCGCCAAAACAATTTCGAGAACGACACATTCTGGGTGTTTTAGATGCATCCCTGGCAGACCATGGCCTGAAGCGGGATGCAATTCAGCTCGAAGTGACTGAGACTCTGTTGATGCAGGATCTGGAGCTGGCGCAGAGTATTCTTGCCGAAGTTACAGCTTCTGGTACCAGTGTCTCTATCGATGACTTTGGCACTGGTTATTCTTCGCTCAGTTATTTAAAGGATTTTCCCTTTACTACCTTGAAGATTGACCAGAGTTTCGTTTCCAAAATGAAGGTAAATGCCGAAGAGACCACGCTGGTCTCTACAATGATTGCCATGGCTCATAATCTGGACCTGGCTGTGATTGCAGAAGGAATTGAGACTCCACACCAGCTATCCATGCTGGCTAAATATGACTGTGAAATGGGGCAGGGATATTATTTTTCCGAACCCCTCTCTGCGGACGATTTTCAACTGCTCCTATATAAGGGTGTCAAAGTCTAACAGGACAAAACCAGAGATACCCTAACGTCGATAATTAAACTCGATACCAGCAGTTCTGGGTAAACCCAGCATCAACTCGTGAAAACCCAGCTCGCTGAGATCGAATGCATAGGTCAGGTATTCTTCGTCGCCCAGATTTCGTCCCCACAGAGCAACCTCAAAGCGTTCATCAGGCGACGTCCAGCTTGCTCGGGCATTCCAGAGCCAATAGCCATCCTGCTTGAAAAGAGGATCATTAGCTGAATTGAAGAACACATCATCCTGATAACTAAAATCAAGCTGCAATTGCAGAGATCCCTGCAGATCCACCGGCGCGTCATATAAGAACATACCATTTAAGGTGGCTTTGGGTGCCATAGTGATTTCGTTACCCGAGAGATCCTCAAATGTCGTTGCCCCAGTAGCAGGATCACTCCCTTCTACGATGAAGTTTTCATATTCCGTATCCAGCAGGCCGATGCCAAGAGACAGGAACAGATCATCGACTGGTACTACCTGCAGTTCCACTTCCGCACCGATAATCCGGGCATCCGCTGCATTGGATAATATATTCGAGACAGTCCCCCCCGAATTCACTGTCCTGAACACCTGCAAGTCCGAGTAGTCATAATTGAACAGGGCCGCGTTCAGGCGCAACCGTTGTTCCATCAGTGTGGACTTGACACCCGCTTCCCAGTTAATGATACCTTCGTCGTCGTATTTGCTGGCAGGTTCCAAGAGCGGATTGTTGATACCGCCAGCCTTGAATCCCGAAGTTACACTCGCGTAGTACATCACATCGGGATTCCACTGATAATTAACCACCAGACGACCCGAGACATTGTTGGAATCAGATGAGTTCCGCTGGTCCATAAGAGGAATATACGTCCCCGATTCCTGAAAACCCTGACTATTTCGTTGGTCGATTTCCTCTTCGGTATACCGAAGACCAACCGAAATACTCCACAGATCACTGATGTCCCAGCTCAGGTCACCATAGATAGCCTTGCTTTTTATATGCTGATGAGTCGCCTGGCTGGTCTGGAATACAGGCGGACCAATTCCTGCGCCATTCTCATCCACACCTGACCAGAGACCGGCAGGTGAAAACCCGCCGGGATAAGCGATCGGATCGATCGACTCCACCAGCGGTCTGAGTACCCGAAACAAATCGAAACTGCTGCGATCGTTGGCGTCATCTTTGAGATAGTACAGTCCAACCAGCCAGTGGACGTTATCCATTTCACGGCTGATACGAAATTCCTGTGAAACGGATTGCTGATCAACAGCCAACAGCACGGTTAGCACATCGTTGGGGCTGGCGTCAGTTTCCTCAGGTCGCCTGTCTGAAATTTTGTCAAAGGCGGTGATTGAAGTAAAAATTGTGCCTCGTACATCCCAGTCTGCTTTCAGTGACGCTCCCCAGAAACCGGTATCATTTTTAGCTTGCAGATCATAGCTACCCTGGTCGTAACGATCCGTTTCCCTGTATCCCAGGAAGTCAACACATTGAAAATCTTCAATTCGTGCGGCACTACAGGGTTCCATTGTCGCAGGGTCCAAAACACCCCGGTGCTGATATACCGTTGAATCTGAAGATGTTTGACCGCCGTGTAAATTTAGCATCGCATCGAGATTCTCGGAGGGATGAAAATCAAACAGAACTCGATAGGCGAAGTCATTGGTGCCATTCAGGTCATCACCTGTGACACTGTTTTCAATCCAGCCATCTGAATCATTCTTGAGAATAGCTCCCCTGAGACTTAATTTATCGCTTACAGGACCGCTGACGGCTGCTTCAACCTGCGTTGTAGTAAAAGAGCCAATACTGACCCGCGCATTAGCCTCCAATGTGTCTGTGGGCTTTCGAGCTACAAAGTTTACTGCACCACCCGTTGCGTTGCGTCCATACAGGGTGCCCTGAGGTCCTCTTAATACCTCTACTCTTTCGAGGTCTAAAATCTGGAAAATCTGTGCAGCATTGGATGAAATATAAACCTCGTCAGCGTACGCGGCGATCGGACCAGAGTTGGTAACACCAAAATCGTTTAGTCCAACTCCTCGAACGAACAAACTCGGCACTCCATTTTCCCCGTTAGGATAGCCCACCGTGTAATTAGGTGTCTGGGCAGCAATTTCAGTGGATTGACGCAGACCAAGCTGTTCAATTTTCTCGCCTGTGAAAGCAGTCACTGAGATAGCGACATCCTGAAGTTTCTCGGCTCTTTTCTGTGCGGTAACTACCACTTCTTCCATGTAAGAATCAGGATCTTCACCAGCATTTGCCTGAGTGGGCACTATGCCAGCTAACGAGGCGGATAGACCACAAATGGCAATCCATTTACTGCGTTGCTTCAAGTCCATTGGTTTCCTCCCCGGAAATACATGGTTGTATTGCGGAGATTACAATCGAGGTGGATTGAATGCAACAGCGTCTGTTTAGCTCTGCTGATTGTTTGTATTGCCGAGTGAAATTTCCTTTCCGCAAGGTTTAATATCCTTGCCGGTAAAAAACCGATACTATTCAAGTGAATATAATCCGGCATCGAATGGCATTTACGTTCTGGAAGCATAGCTCTGAATCGGTCTGAACCGGGGCCTGGATTAAATCTCTGTCAGAAAGAACCGGGCATAGCCGGTCAACATCAGAGGAGAAGTGTGTGACTGCGGTTGGAATTATTGTCAATCCGGCGTCCGGGAAGGATATTCGTAGAATTATCGCCAATGGTTCGGTTGTTACCAATCAGCAAAAGATCAGCAATGTTACTCGTATGATTATGGCGATGGATGCGCTGGCAGTAGAACAGGTGTTCATCATGCCGGATCCCACCCACATTGCTCTCCACGTCATCGATGAATTGCCTTCTCTGACGACCACGAAGGTCGAAATACTCGATATGCCTTACATTTTGGGTACCTACAAAGACTCACTGCACGCTGCAGAAATCATGCGAAACAAGCGTGTTGCATGCATAATCGTACTGGGTGGCGACGGAACCAGTCGTGTTGTTGCAAAAACGTGCGGTCAGGTTCCATTGGTTCCTGTATCAACTGGTACTAATAACGTCTTTCCGCAAATGGTGGAGGGCACTCTGGCGGGAATGGCAGCAGCTGTGATCGCAACCAACAGAGTAAGTGTCACAGAAGGATGTTTTCAGGCACCTGTACTGGAATTACGAAATGAAGGCAGGGAAATCATTGATTCAGCTCTCGTAGATCTGGCAGTACTGAATTCCAGAGATCTCGGTTCACGGGCTGTATGGGAACCTGACAGTATCAGGGAACTGTTCCTGACCACCGCGAGCCCGACAAAAATTGGCTTGTCATCCATCGGTGGGTGGCTGCACCCGATTGATCCGCAAACGAAATCTGCACTGTACGTCAAATTGGGCGGGAAGGGTGTTATCGAGGTTGTGGCACCCATTGCTCCAGGGCTGATCCATAAAGTACGTGTGGAACAACACAGTGTATTTATGGAAGATCATTTCATTCCAATCAGTCCGCTGCCCGGAGTCATCGCACTGGATGGGGAACGAGAGGTGTTGATTACGGATACTGAAAAGTTTACGGTGAATTTAAATACGAAAGGACCTATTGTGGTTGATCTGAACAGAGCACTCGATGGTGCAATTCCCAGGCAGTTGCCAATTGATTAGCTGCAGGGACTTGAATGAGAACCTGCCGGATTGCGAAAGCAGAACACTTTAAGAGG
Organism: uncultured Pseudomonadales bacterium; assembly: GCA_964571945.1. Lineage (GTDB taxonomy): Bacteria > Pseudomonadota > Gammaproteobacteria > Pseudomonadales > Azotimanducaceae > JASJXV01. Next base: position 3,917 of record CAZNFE010000065.1, on the reverse strand, counting down.
AGAAATGTGGCTAATGAGCATGACAAACGAACAAATGAAAAAACTGTTTCACAATCTTTTGCGAGCAAATCAATACAACGCGATGATGCATCGCAGAATAATGCAGGGCCAGTTAATCGGATTCTATCACCCGGCAGAAGGTGCCTTCGCACCCGGAGTGGGAGCGTGCACTTTTCTCAACGATGATGACAATCTGAGTCCTCATCATAGAGGCCACGGCATCGCACACATGCTAAGCAAGGGCATTGATATTAAATATTACCTCGCTGAGCACACCGGCAAAGATACCGGTTGTTGCAAGGGTCGTTCAGCTTTTCATTTCAGCTTTCCGGATAAGAAGGTCTATATGATGTCAGGATATATTGGATATAACTTCGGACCGTCAGTTGGCTGGGGCTGGGCGGCAAAGCGGCGGAAAAAAGGTCAGGTGGTGATGAATTGCTCCGGAGACGGATCCTATGGGCAAGGCAGGGCACATGAAGCTATGTTGATGGCGATGAACTGGAAATTGCCAATTATTTTCTTCTGTGAAAACAACGGGATGGCTATTCACTCGAGCGCTACCGATATGCACCCAACGGAAGACATCTCCAGCCTGGCACAGGGATATGGGATGCCTGCCGTGATTGTCGATGGCCAGGATGTATTTGCAGTGGCCGAGGTGGCATTGGCAGCAATCGAACGTGCTCGCTCCGATCGCGGACCAACTTTCGTAGAAGCAAAGACACTTCGATTTCAAGAACATGATGTTGGAACGCCTGATCTGAGGGGGTGGGAGAAACGCAGTGACGCAGAGCATGAAGAAATGCTCAAAAGAGAACCGGTTCGCATTGCGACCGAGCGAATCCTTGCAGAGCAGATTATGACACAGGAGCAGATCGATCAGATGATTGCTGATGTTGAGCATGAAGTAACTGCAGCAGAAGAGTTTGCGGACAATTCCGAGATAGCACGACCATCCCAGGAAAGTCTGCTCGAGGATGTTTTTGCTCAATGACAGTCCGGCAAATAACGACATTCTTATGATAAGTGGGCAGTTAATCAGACACAGTGTGAGCAGGTTCAGGAGTTTTTTGAAATGAAAGAATTAACACTTATTGCAGCAATTCAGGAAGCCATTGCAGAGGAAATGCGGGCTGATGAACAAGTATTTCTGATAGGCCAGGATATCCGTGGGGGGATTTTCCCTCACACAAAAGGCCTGGTACAGGAATTTGGACCAGAGCGGGTCGTTGACACGCCAATTGCCGAAACCGCCATGTTTGGTACTGCTTTCGGCGCAGCCCAGGAGGGATTTCGTCCCATCCTGGACTTTATGTTCGGCGGTTTCTCTTATGTGGCATTTTCGGAATGCTCAGTCACCACGGGGCAATACTATTTTCTGCATGGCAGTCAACGACCGCTGCCACTGGTTATGACTGCTGCTGTGGGTACCGGTATGCGATTAGCGAATGACCATGCCATGAGTGTACACGGTACTTTCTGCCATCATCCGGGAATCAAAGTAGCGATGCCTTCGACTCCTTACGATGCCAAGGGTTTGTTCAAGGCGGCAATCAGGGACAACAATCCGGTTATGATTCCATGGCACATGGGTACTATGATGCTGCGCGGTGATGTGCCTGAGGATGACTATGTCGTTGAGCTGGGAGTTGCTGATGTAAAGCGGCCAGGAGAGGATGTCACGGTATTAGCAAACGCGCTGCAATTACAACACGCCTTGCAGGTTGCTGAAAAACTGGAAGGCGAAATCAGTGTTGAAGTAATAGACCCCCGCTCTTTGGTTCCATTTGATATGGAGACGCTTCTAACCTCGTTAGAGAAAACAAACAGATTGGTTATTGTTGATGAAGACTGGGAAAGTGGTGGCTTTGCATCAACCATTTCTGCACGGGTGGTTGAACAGGCATTCGATCTGCTGGATGCACCCATAATCAGGGTAACCTCACCTAATATGCCGGTACCCGGAGGCTACATGGAAGAGTACATTCGTCCAACTCCCGAAAAGATTGAAAATGCCGTACGCAAGGTGTTTTCTTGAATTTATTGTGGAGTAGATCGGATGATAAATGACTACGTGATGCCTAAATTGGCGATGGCCATGAACGAGGGCACCATAAATGAGTGGTTGGCTAAGGAAGGTGATTTCGTTTCAGCAGGGACTCCAATTGTGACTGTGGAAACGGAAAAGGTCTCTTATGATCTGGATTCACCCCATTCAGGATTTCTGCACATTGTAATTCCTGAAGGAGAAACTGTGCTTGTGGAAGTTACCATTGCTCGTTTGGCTGAAACCGAACAGGAATTGACTACTATCTCTGTCAAGAAAGATGGTGAAGTTGATGAGCCGGTGACGAGCAACGAACCGGAGATGGATAGGGTCACCATGCAGGAATCCAAGCATGCAAGAGTCAAGGCGTCGCCGGTAGTGCGCAAGCTTGCCAGAGAAAAGAGTATCGACTTGAATGACATCAACGGCTCGGGTCCAGGCGGACGAATTGTCAAACGGGATATCCTGGAAGCAGTGACTGCGAAATCATCAAATGGCAGTAAGCCTGCGCAGGAGCAATCTGGTGATGATCATGCATCAACTCACCTCCCGGATGACCAGAAGCAACGATCCGGAAAATCCGCATCTGTCATGACAAAGACCGTGCAAGGTCTTTCCGAGAAGGCAAGAATTCCCGTAAAAGGAAAGGTGCGCGCTACCATTGCAAAACGAATGCTTGAAAGTTTGCATTCATCTGCGCAACTTTCTTCAGCATTCGAATCCGATCTTACCCGTTTGTTGCAGGTGCGAGAGTCATTTCTCAGCCGGGAGCAGCAATTGGGCACGCGAGTCTCCATGAATGCTTTTTTAATTAAGGCGATAGTGTATGCGATACACCAGTTGCCACTTGCAAATTCCGCAATGGTAGGAGACGAGATTGTTTTGTACGAAAACGTGAATATGGGAATTGCCGTGGCGTTGCCCGGAGAAACTGAATATGACAGCACGTTGATTGTACCCGTGCTGAAACAGGTCGAGCAGATGGGAGTAGTCGAGATTGACAAGCAGATGAAAGCGCTTATAGGTCGTGCGCGAAGCGGAAATCTTTCGGCGGAAGACATGACCGAAAGTACCATCACATTATCCAGTACAGCTGGGCTGGCACCACCTGGCCTGCAAAGCACACCGGTGCTCAATATGCCTAATGCTGTCATCATCGGCCCCAGCACGCCCCAGCAAAAACCAGTGGTTTATGATGGGAAAGTGGTTGTTCGAACCATATTGCCGATCAGTGTGACCTTTGACCACCGGGTTATCGATGGCGAACCTGCTGCACGATTTATGATGCATCTGCATGAGTGTGTGGAAAATCCTGAGCTGTTGCTGGCCTAAGGACTCGCGCCAGGAGAAATCCGTCAGGTTGACCCATTCTGGTGAATTTCTGAATTTGGACAAATCCGGCCAAATACGAGCTGGATCCTTCTCGAAAATGGTGAAGGTATCCGCGCTTTCCAGATGCCAGATGCGCCTTTCGAGTTCGCTTTCCAATTGCCCTGGCCCCCAGCTTGCATACCCTGAGTAGGCTCTGAATCTAATACTTGCCTGATCCAGTATCCAGGGGATTAGCTGCCTGTTGATACTGACATAAACGTGATCGAAAACTAATCGGGTGGAGTTACTTTCCAGGTTAGCACGACTGTTAACCAGCATCATAAAAGGCGCACCGGTCATCGGTCCGCCGATGAATAACTTGTCCTGTCTTTGTGCCAGCCCTGTAACCCCCGGCAAGGCGCGGGATAAAAGAATTTTCGTTGGATGGTTAATCATCAGTGCCAGGGTGCCATTACTGTCATGATGCGTTATCAGTAACACACTATGGGTAAACCTTGGATCCCTGATATTGTCTTCGGCAACCAGAAACCGGCCT
>CAZNFE010000064.1:0-10524 GCA_964571945.1 uncultured Pseudomonadales bacterium | reverse complement strand
ATTGGCTGAACGCTCGATAAACGTCGGGGAAGTGCCGGTGGGAGCAGTATTGGTGTTGGAGGGGGCTCACTGGAACGGCGCTCGGTACCTTTCTGCACCGTTGTTTCGAAGTGCTTGGTGTGAACGCTGAACTCGGCGGGAGGCTAGCTACTATTGCCGGTGTCGAGATAAGCGACGGTGATGTGTCCAACATCATTAAGAGCGTTACAAGCTTCGAGCGATGGATGACGGATCGCTTTTCGGCCACGGCGTTGCATCGAGAACTTCCGCTGCTGGGAATTCATGACAAACCCCACTAAACACAAATGGATATTCCCCGCACGCTTTCGTGCAGGAGCCTACGGTTGGAAGTCCTCCAGATTGGCTTGTCAACGACTTCGCGAAGCCGTTTCCGAAATAAAAAAGGTGGCGAAGAGAGAACCTGATCTGGCTGCAGAAGGTGCCGTTCGCCTGATCGAAAGGCTCTGGCCTGCGCTGGAGCATGTGGACAGCTCCAGCGGCGCCCTGGGTTCTGCGGTGAACAAAGCACTCGACCAACTGCTTCTCGTCATCATCAACGCACCGGCGGATGCCAATACACGCCAAAAATGGCTCGAACGCTTATGGCAGGCCATGAAGGATGACGGCGTCGATTATCTGGGGCCGGTGGGCGATCGCTGGGGAGAGGTGTGCGGTTCGGTGGACACCGCCAATCAGTGGGCAGAAGAATTGATGCCGACATTGAGGTCGTGTTGGACCGATCCCAATCCGGGCAACTATTTTCATGGCGCAACGGCCTGCCTGTCGTGTCTGCTGGTAGCCGAACGTTACCAGGATCTGCTCGACCTGCTGGCGCTGGACCGTAAACCCTTCTGGCACTACCGTCGCTATGGCGTCGAGGCGTTATTGTCGATGGGCAAGAAGTCGGAAGCGCTGCAATACGCCGAGGCATCCAGAGGCTTGAACCAACCGGGTTCGGCGATTGATCAGGCCTGCGAAGAGATCCTGATTTCCTCGGGTCTCCATGATGAAGCCTATCGTCGCTATGGGCTGAGGGCAGCCCAGGGCAATTCGTATCTCGCGCGGTTTCGTGCCGTGGCAAAGCGCTATCCCATGAGGGATGCGTCAGAAATTCTGGCTGACCTCATCGCAATGACGCCTGGGGATGAAGGAAAATGGGGCGCGACAGTTTGTGCACCAGGCGTTGCAGGGAAGAATGCGCGTTGGTGGTGACGACAATGGCCCAGTGACATAACCCGGTGACAGAAACGGAACATTGTTGGGGTATTGACAAAGGTAACATATATGCTACCATGTGCATCACATGACAGAGATTAGAGAATACCTCGATAGCGAGGGATACAGTCCTTATGCTAAGTGGTTCGATCGATTGAATGTGGCCGCTGCGGTCAAGGTGGCGACGGCTGTCCATCGGATGGAGCAGGGTAATTTCTCTAACGTGAAAGGTGTAGGTGCGGGCGTCTATGAGTACCGAATCGATTTTGGTCCTGGCTATCGAATCTACTTTGGAAAGGATGGGGACCGGTTGGTGATATTGCTCGCGGGTGGGACCAAGAAGCGCCAAGATGCGGATATTTCGGCTGCAAAAGGGCACTGGAGCGACTACAAGCGCCGCAAACGGCAAGAGGTGACATGATGGCTTTGACGAAAGATTTTAAGGACACCATACAGGCACGCGCCCAACGGGATCCTGCGTTTCGCAAGGCCCTGCTGCAGGAAGGGGTCGAATGCCTACTCGCCGATGATGTCGATACCGGCAAGGCGGTGCTGCGCGACTACATCAACGCGACCATCGGGTTTGAGGAGCTGTCCCGGGTCTTCGGCAAATCGAGCAAGAGTCTCATGCGCATGTTCGGGCCGAAAGGGAACCCCCAGGCGAGCAACCTGTTCGCGGTGATCCATTACCTGCAGGAGCAGGAGGGTATACACCTGGAAGTCAAAGCCCGGAAGGTGGCCTAGAGTGCGGTGTGGTTGATAATAGAGTGGGAATGAATTGCAGCATCTTGAAAACGTTAAATGCCTCTGACAAGAACGATGCTCATTGGATGGCTCGAGCGTTGGAATTGGCTGAACGCTCGATAAACGTCGGGGAAGTGCCGGTGGGAGCAGTATTGGTGCTGGACGGAAATGTCATTGGAGAAGGCTGGAACCAACCGATCAGCCAGTCCGATCCGACTGCCCACGCTGAAATACTGGCACTACGCGATGCTGCGTTGTATCTGCGGAATTATCGATTGGTTAACACCACGCTCTATGTCACCATCGAACCATGCACGATGTGTGCGGGGGCATTAATTCATGCACGAATTTCAAGACTGGTATTTGGGGCTCGCGAGCCGAAGGCTGGCGCGATCGTGAGTTCGGCAAGGGTACTGGAAAATCCACAACTGAATCACCAGATTGAAGTATCAGAAGGCATATGTGAAGCGACCTGCAGCGATCTGCTAAGCAGATTTTTCAGGCAGAGACGGTCCTGAAAATCTCGTTGCTGTGTATGAAGTTTTAAAGGGAAACGAAATGCTGGAAATCCAGGGTAGTACTGCACTTTCTCCGTTCAGACTCAGGAAACTGGTAGACGACATACGACAAGCAATACCTGCAGTGACTACCATTAGCACCCGCTATATTCATCTGGTAGATTTATCGGAACACCTGAATGAGCGGGAAGAAGATGTTTTGCACCAGTTGCTCAACTATGGTCCTGCCGATCTGGCTACAAAAACATCAGCCCCGATTGATTCAAGTGTCGGATTTTTTCTGGTTGTTCCTCGACCCGGAACGATTTCTCCCTGGTCCAGCAAGGCAACTGACATCGCTAACATATGTGGCCTGGACAAAGTAAGGCGTGTGGAACGCGGCACTATATTCATGGTTGATTCCTCTGCCGGCTTGTCAACAGGTGAAAAGCATATCCTTGCATCATACCTGCATGATCGAATGACACAGACAGTGCTGGATAAGCTGTCCGATGCTGCGTGTTTGTTCGAACAGACATCACCCAGATCGTTAACCTACGTGGATGTATTAGGCCGAGGCAGGGAAGCCATGATTACGGCGAATCATGAGTTAGGCATGGCCTTAGCTGATGATGAAATTGACTACCTGCTGGAGAGCTTTCAGGCGCTAGACCGCAATCCGACTGATATTGAGCTGATGATGTTTGCACAGGCAAACTCGGAACATTGCAGGCACAAAACTTTTGCTGCCAGCTGGACGATAGATGGTGATGATCAGGATCACAGCTTGATGCAAATGATCCGAAATACCTATGAGAAAACCAATGGTCGCGGTGTGCTGAGTGCGTATGAGGATAATGCGTCAGTGATTGAAGGCTGGCATGCAAGCAGGTTTTACCCGGACCCGAAATCCCGGGCTTATGGTTATCATCAGGAAGACGTGCATATTCTGATGAAAGTTGAGACACACAATCACCCGACCGCAATTGCTCCATTTCCGGGTGCGGCGACTGGCTCAGGAGGAGAAATCCGTGATGAAGGAGCGGTCGGCCGCGGATCAAAACCAAAAGCCGGATTAACAGGATTTACGGTGTCCAATCTAAGGATTCCCGGTTTCGAACAACCCTGGGAGACCCCATTTGGATCACCTGATCGCATTGCGACGCCGCTGGAAATAATGATTCAGGGACCCATAGGTGGTGCTGCATTCAATAATGAATTTGGTCGTCCAAATCTGTGCGGTTATTTCCGTAGCTTTGAACAGAGAGTTGCAAGCAGCCATGGGTCGGAGGTGCGTGGATATCACAAGCCAATAATGATTGCTGGTGGCATGGGGAATATTCGGGCGACTCATATTGAACAGAAAAACATCTCAGTTGGTGCAAGACTTATCGTGCTTGGTGGCCCTTCGATGTTAATCGGATTAGGTGGCGGGGCAGCCTCATCGATGATGTCGGGTGCGAGCAGTGAAGACCTGGATTTTGCGTCCGTGCAAAGAGATAACCCGGAAATGGAACATCGCTGCCAGGAAGTTATCGATCAATGTTGGCAATTGGGCGAGGATAATCCCATTCAGTTTATTCATGACGTGGGTGCGGGTGGCTTGTCCAACGCATTACCTGAGTTGGTGAAAGATGGCGGGGTAGGAGGGCACTTTCAGATTCGCGATGTGCCTAACGCTGAACCCGGACTATCTCCTCTGGAGATATGGTGCAATGAAGCCCAGGAAAGATATGTAGTAGCCGTTGCACCCACACATATGGAACTGTTTGATTCGATATGTAACCGCGAAAGATGCCCCTATGCGGTGGTCGGTGAAGCAATTGAATCACAGCATTTGATTGTCGATGACAACCAGATGGAACAACAACCAGTCAACCTGCCAATGTCGGTGCTGTTTGGTAAACCTCCCAGAATGCATCGAGTCGTTAATCGATCAGCAATTGAACTGACTGCCATAGATACGAGCAGCATCGATTTACATGATGCTGTTGAGAGAGTACTCAAACATCCGACTGTTGCCAGCAAGAATTTTTTGATAACCATTGGTGACCGAAGTGTCACCGGTATGGTCTGCAGAGATCAGATGGTGGGACCATGGCAGGTTCCGGTGGCGGATGTGGCCGTTACCGCCAGTGCCTACGACAGCTATTGTGGCGAAGCCATGGCGATGGGTGAAAGAACGCCTCTGGCCCTGGTAAACGCTGCCGCATCCGGTCGTATGGCTGTTGGGGAAGCGATAACAAACATTATGTGCGCCTGCATCAGGGATATATCGGATATCCGCTTGTCAGCGAACTGGATGGCTGCAGCCGGACATCCCGGTGAAGATGAAAAACTGTTCGACACGGTCAAAGCCATCGGCATGGAACTCTGTCCTGAACTCGGTATCACGATTCCGGTTGGAAAAGATTCCATGTCTATGAAAACAAGCTGGGTGGAAGATGGTGAAAGCAAGGCGGTCACAGCCCCGCTCTCGTTGATAATTTCTGCATTTGCACCGGTTACGGATGTTCGAAAAACCATGACGCCGCAATTGCGCACCGATTTGGGTGCAACCGAATTGCTGTTTGTCGATCCGGGACAGGGTAAGAATCGCATGGGTGCTTCAATCCTGGCCCAGGTGTATCAGCAACTAGGCCATGAAGTACCGGATGTGGATGATCCGCCAAAGTTGAGGGAATGTTTCAATGTAATCCAGTCCCTGAATGCGGAAAATCAATTGCTTGCCTGTCATGATCGATCAGATGGCGGATTGCTGGTGACCTTGCTTGAAATGGCCTTCGCTGGCAGGTGTGGTATGACTGTGTTTCTCGATGAGTGGGTTAAATCCAGTGATGGATTACTGCCGTTTCTTTTCACGGAAGAACTTGGCCTGGTTTTGCAAGTCAGGAAAACAGAGGTTACGGGTGTAATTGCCAGATTTGCCAACAAAGGCATTGAGTCGAAAATTATCGCCTCAGTACGCAAAGATGACAAATTTCAGGTCGACTGGCGGAATCAGCAGGTTCTGAAAGGGAGCAGGGCTGGATTTCAGAGCTGGTGGGCAGAAACCAGTTATCGAATTCAAAAGCTGAGAGATAATCCCGATTGTGCAGATGCAGAGTTCGCGCTCATCGAAGATGCGGAATGTACGGGACTGAGCTGTGCACTTGATTTCGACCCGATGGAAGATATCGCTGCACCATACATAAATGTCGGTTCTCGACCGAGAATCGCGATTCTGAGGGAGCAGGGGGTGAACAGCCAGACCGAGATGGCAGCCGCGTTTGACCGTGCAGGATTCACCAGTGTAGATGTCCATATGAGTGAATTACTGTCCGGGAAACAGGAACTCGAACAATTCAAGGGCCTGGTAGCCTGTGGCGGATTTTCCTACGGTGATGTACTCGGCGCCGGTGAAGGATGGGCGAAATCAGTACTTTTTCACTCTCGTGTTCGTGATGAATTCGAGCGATTTTTCAATCGTACCGACAGTTTTGGACTGGGTGTGTGTAACGGTTGTCAGATGATGTCTGCATTGAAAAGTATAATCCCGGGAGCAGAGTTGTGGCCTCGATTTATCAGAAATCAATCCGAACAGTTTGAGGCAAGGTTCTCACTGGTGCAGATTCCACCTTCTGCATCCATTCTTCTTCAGGGAATGGCCGGATCACATCTGGCAATTGCAGTTGCACATGGAGAAGGAAGAGCAGAGCTTGATGTTGAGGCGACCGAGGCGCTGTTGCAGAGTCGTCAGGTTGCTATGCAATTTGTTGACCACCAGCTTCGAACTACAGTCAGCTATCCGACAAATCCGAATGGTTCTCCTGCTGGTATAACCGGTCTGACAAATACAGATGGCCGATTTACCGTCATGATGCCGCATCCGGAACGTGTTTTCAGAAGCGTCACAAACTCGTGGCATCCCGATCACTGGGGCGAAGACAGTCCATGGATGCGATTGTTCAGAAACGCTCGCGTCTGGGTGGATTAGTTAGTTCCCGTCGTTGCCATATTGCTTTCTTAAGGCTCATGTTGCGAATCCGGATTTGATCTGGGGCTCTCCAGGTGTTTTTTCAGGAATGCGGTCATCAGCCGGAAGAATTCGAGCCGATGAGATTCAAGACTGAGGTGATGATCACCGCCTTCCTGCTCGACGTAGCGATAATCCGCTTTCGCCGCAGCGAGCTTTTTAACCAGATCCCGGCTCTGTTTGACCGCGACACGGCTGTCTTCATCACCGTGTACCAGCAGCAGGGGAATGGAAATTTTGTCAACATTGGTCATGGGCGAGATATCGTTAACCTCTTTCCAACCCCTCAGTTTACCGACAATCTTGCTGGTCAACCGCTCGGAATCAATAAAATTGCGAGCATTAACAAGCAGTTTTCGCAAATCGGATACCCCTGCGAAGCTTACCGCACATCTGAACCGTTCGGGCGATTGATAAGCCGCTACCAGAGCGGCATAGCCGCCGTAGCTGCCACCCACGATGCACACTTTTTCCGGATCGGTTATGCCTTCGTCAATCATCCACTGAAGACCATCCTGAATATCTTCCTGCATTTTCTGCCCCCATTGCTGATAGCCCGCTTCCATGAAGGTGCGGCCATAACCTGATGAGCCCCTGAAGTTGGGTTGCAGAACGGCATAACCCCTATTGGCGAGAAATTGTGACCAGTAGTCAAAATCTGCGGATTCTCGGGCAATGGGGCCTCCATGGGGCAGAATAACGGTTGGCCACTGTTTCCCGGTGCGATTCGGCAGTGTCAGGTAGGCTGGCAGATCCAATCCATCCCTGGTTTGATAGGATACCGCTTGTTTCGATAGCACACGGGAGTCATCCAGTTTCCCGTACAGGCGGCCGAATTTGACGATTGATCTGGCCCTTGCTTCAAAGAGGTAGAGCGTGGGGCTATGACCCTCTCCATAGGCTGAGAACACCAGCTTGTCACCGGATTCATCCCAACTCAGGATGGTTACATACTGACCAGCGAGAGCACCTGAGATGGTCCGATAATTCGTTGCCCATTTCTTGTTGAACCATTTGTAATCGGTGTGATCGCTCGTAAACGTGGCGGCAATCAATCCATCCTGTCGTGTCATGATCAAAGGCCCGGCGAGATCGTAGATCTTGTCAGTTGCCAACGGTTCACCAAGTGATTCTGTTTCCGTATCAAATGCATACAGCCCGAGACGGTCCTGTCCATTGTAAGTCGCCACATAGATATATTGGCCATCTCTCGAGAACCCTTGAAATATAGGCAGATCAGCAGTATCAAAGCGGGTCAAGTCGAGGTCGTGAAATTTCTTATCCCCTGGCTTGCGAAGTCTGATCACCGGCTTGTTATTGATCCGTCCGACGCCAATTCTTACTCTGCCCTGTTGATCGGCAAACCAGTTGAGAATGCTTCCCTGGTACTTTTGCACTCGTTTGATTTGGTTGTTGTAGATGTTCATCTTGTAGACGGTTGGCCTTGCCCACTTCTCACGCGCGAGGGATATTAGAACGTTGTGATCGTCCCTGGGCAGGTAACTAATGATGCGATCATTGAACTGTGCCATGACATTTTCAGGCATACCAATCACGTCATTGCCGCCAGAGTCGGTCGCATTCCTTTTACGTTTTGGCACCAGTTGCATCATGTTGGCGCCATCTGTATCCACTGCCACCAGATTGGTAATAATGACTTTCTGGTCAATGCGCGGCATTGTGGTGGCAGACCTGATGGAGCAAAGCACGCGCTTTTTGCTAGCCCAATGGCACCAGTTGAATGTGAATTTTTTCGGATCAGCCGCCATCAGCAAGCTAAATTTTTTACTCTTCAGATCAAGCAGGAAAAGATGATAAGTATCGTTCATGGGTCTGAACGCAATCATCTTCGATCCATCCGCTGACAAGCTTGGCTGAAAAATACTCGGTAGGGACGCCAGGGTTTCAACAGACATTGGTGTGGCTGCGTTGCCTGGCACACTCAGCAGATGACAGGCAATCAGTAACACAATATGCAACGACCGGATTCTCATTAGTATTCCCCCGTATTTGAATCGGTGAAGAACAGGAACCGCCCACATATAAATTAACACAACATCAGCTCGAACCAACTTTTTTATTCAGGGAATCTCTGATCAAGGCTGAAATGTTGGAGAAGCGGCATCACCTGTCAAGATGGAAACATCGAAAGAACCCACCAATGTGCAGCCGCCACAGTAGGCCAATCTGTTCTCGGTCAGGCTCCTAGCCCTTGCACAGTAAAACCGATCTATCCTATGATCGGACATCCCTGAAGCAATTTGACTCATAACGTCGAACAATCAGTAATGATTGGCGGGGATCCAAGCCATGCCCAGACTCACAGCTGCAGACGAATTTTTCTACCACCAGATCCCTGAACCATTACCGAATGTGGTGAGTCGCCATGATCATTGGCGGGAAAGCCTCTTTTTCATTTTTCATCCCAGAGATCAACTGGGTGATGCCGTCATTCTAACCATGGCCCAGTATCCGAAAAGAGAGATTGTTGATTGCTTTCAGATGGGCACCATTGGTAGTGAGATGTTCTGGCAGATTCATCAGCGCCCGTTTGATGGGGATCCGCACACATTGTCGGTAGGGCCGGTCAGCATTGATATTGTTGAACCCTACAAGAAAGTGCTGCTGAAAGCTGATCCGGAGACTGCGCCGGTTGGTCTTGATATCACGTTTGAGGCTCGTACGCGAGAACAGGGATTGCGCAGGGGCAATATGAAGCGGGGGGATGAGATTATCTGGGACCAATGTCATATGGTGCAATCAGGCATTTACAGCGGTACATACAGCTACCAGGGATCTACTTATCAGGTGGATAACTGGTGGGGGCAGCGCGATCATTCGTGGGGCATCAGAGATCATTCCCGTTGCCCATTGTGGATGTGGCTGGCAATTCAATTACCTGATGCAATGATTAGCGTCTGGAACTGGGAATATACGAATGGTGCGCGTGTCTATACGGACGGATGTTATGCACCAACGGATATGAGCGATCCTGTCCCGGTTACGTCATTTGAGCATGAACTGCATTGGGTTGATGAGCGTGGTGAGCAAACCGATTATGGCAAAGATGGTGAGCATGTAACCGGAATCAGCGGTGGAGTGCAGATTCAATTCGAGAACGGGCAACAACTGGAAATTGAAGCGAGCGGACGCTGGGCCTGCCGCTATGGACCTCTCGGTGGTGGATTGTTGCAAATGGAGATAAAAACAAGCGATGGTCGAGAGGGTACAGCGATTTATGAATTGACCGGCGCCCATCACCGGAAGTATTTTCCAATTGCGAGAGCGGAAAATTTACCATTGAGTAATTTGATATGAGTTCATTGCCTATCGCCACCAGTCCCGATCAGCTCGATAAAGATTGGCTAACAGAAATGCTGCGCTCGGCAGAAGTAGTTGCCGGAGACCAATCGATTTCTGATTTTTCGTACCAAGAAGTCGGCTTCGGTCAGATGTCCAACAGTTACCGGCTGTTTCTCGAATACGCTGGAAATGAACGTAATCCTGAGACCGTCGTAGTAAAGCTGCCATCTGATGATCAAGGCAGTCGTGCCGCTGGCCAGGGCATGCAGATCTATCGGGTGGAAGCAAACTTCTATAAGGAATTCGCTGCCAACCTGCCGATTCGAACTCCTCGTTGCTATTTTGCTGAGATTGCGGAAAACGATGTGGATTTTGTTCTCCTGCTGGAAGATCTTGCGCCGGCCAGGCAAGGGGATCAGTTGCTTGGCTGTACCGTGGAGCAGGCCAGGCTGGCAGTGCAGGAAGTCGCCAAACTTCACATTCCCCATCTGAACGACCCTGAGATTGAATCCCGGGACTGGTTGAACAGGGACAATGGCATGCTGGACCCAACGTTGTTTCTACCAGCCATCTATCCGGAATTTCGTAACCGCTACGAAGGAAAGATCGAAGCATCCATACTGGAAATGGGGGCGCGATTTATGACGAAGCTGTCAAACTATTACGTTAAACCGCGCCCCTACACGCTAGTACATACGGATTACCGCCTGGACAACATGTTGTTTGGGGTGCCTGAGGGTGGCCCGGATA
>CAZNFE010000063.1:0-10536 GCA_964571945.1 uncultured Pseudomonadales bacterium | reverse complement strand
GGGGGAGAAATCATGTTTAAACGCAACAAAATATCCACGGCGGTTCAACTCGCCGCCGGAGTAGCCGTCGCGTCCATTCCAGTACAAGGTGTACTGGCTGCTGATGAAGCAGTACTGGAGGAAATTGTTGTTACCGGTTCACGCATTAAACGTGCTGATCTGAGTAGCGCCAGCCCGGTTACCGTGCTTGATCGTGAAGATATGCTGAACAGCGGTGTCACAGATGTTGGTGATCTGCTGCAGAGTATGCCCTCCATGTCAGGTTCACCCATCGGTACCACCACCAATAACGGTGGTAATGGTTCCGTGCAAATTGATCTGCGTGGCATGGGTGTGAACCGTACCCTGACATTGGTTAATGGTCAGCGTACTGTAGACGGTGGTGATTATCAGACCATCCCGTCGACCATGATCGATCGAGTTGAAATTCTGAAAGACGGTGCTTCTGCTGTATACGGTGCCGACGCGGTTGCCGGTGTGGTAAATATTATCACCCGCAGCAACTTTGAAGGTGTCGAAGTCACCGGCCAAACAGCGGACTGGAGTGACTCCGCCGGGAAACAGGACTCAGCCGGATTTATCGTGGGTAAATCTTTCGACTCAGGCAGTTTCGTGTTTGGCGCTGAATTCGTAAAACAGGAAGAAGCTTACCAGCGAGATGTACCCTGGGATTTCTTCCAGGATTCTTACTACATTTATCCTGAAGGTTGTGAAAACCAGGTTACCGCGCCATACGATGGCACACCAACCGGTGGCTGTTACCCGATTGGATCTTCGCGAATTCCGGAAAGCCGTTTGACATTTCTGAGCCAGGGTCGTTTCCTGATTGGAACGCCGGCAACCACTCCCTATGAAGTTGGTCTGATGGAGCCCCATGACGGTCGGAGCTACAACTATGCTCCTGTTAACTACATGCAGACTCCGTATGAACGAACCAATATATTTGCCGAGGGTAAATTTCAGATTACGGACAATGTTCAATTCAGAACCGAAATCCGGACCAACAACCGATCTTCATCACAGGAACTGGCACCGCTGCCGTTCACCGATTCAGATCCCATGTATGATGGTTTTTTCAATGGCGTGGCATTTCACGGCATCTCGCCGGATAACTACTACCTGCGCCGGGCGGTTGATGCCTACAATGCAGCGAATGGTACTGCTCTGATCTATGAGCCGGTAGCACCGCGACGTCGAATGATCGAAACCACGCGTAATTTTGAGCAGAATATCGACCAGTATCAGGTTCTGGTGGCTCTGGATGGTGAATTCAACGGCATGAGCTGGGATGTCTATTTCAACGAAGGTCGTCGCGACCGGTTGGATAAAGACCACGGTATGTTTTCCGGTGCACGGCTGGCCTTGGCTCTCGGGCCATCGGCTGACCTGGATGGAGACGGTCAACCCGAGTGTTATGACGATATCAATGTAGCCTCGACACTAATCACAGGTTGTGTGCCACTTAATCTGTTTGGTGGCGGCCAGGTTGATGCAGGCGGAAATAATGTCGTTACGACGCTCACGGATGACATGATTGCCTACGCAACATTACCATCCGTTGTGGACACGTTTGAGACGAAACAGCGTAGTGCGGGTGCAACTCTTAGTGGTTCGAATTTCGAGCTGCCAGGCGGCCAGCTTGCATGGGCGATAGGATATGACTACTGGAAGCAGGAGTTTACCTACACACCTGATTCAGCCAAGGTAGTTGGCGCAGTGACTGGTAATGTGGGCGCGGGTACCGATGGTACATTAACCAACAACAGTTTCTACGCCGAGGTGCAGGCGCCGGTATTTGACAACGGCACGCAGGCGGTTCTGATTAAGGCTGGTCTCCGTTCCGATGACTGGGATGCGTTTGGCAGCGACGAGACATGGCAGTTAGGTGTCGAGTTCAATGCCATCGAGAACCTGAAATTGAGAGCGACGGCCGGTACGATTTTCCGTGCACCGACCGTCGGCGATCTGTTTGGTGGTCAGGTTGATAACTTCCCGACCTACAGTGACCCCTGTGTAACAACGGGAACACTGCCAGCCGGATGTGCCCAGGCAGGTCAACAATTTGACAATCAGGTACATACGCTGGTCGGTGGAAATCCGGGTCTGGTACCAGAGACCGGTGATACATTGACCGCGGGTCTGGTATGGACGCCGACATTCGGCGCCCATGATGTATCCGTAACCGTCGACTACTGGGAAGTATCAATCGAGGATGGTATTAGCTCACTGGGAGTTCAATATACCCTTGATCAATGTTACGTGGCTGGTGATGCGAGCGCATGTGCCAAGATCACCAGAAATCCTGACTACAGTGTCAAGCTGATCCTTGACGGCAGCGTGAACGTTGCTGACCAGGGTGCTAAAGGCGTGGATACTGAAGTTCGTTGGACCTTCGATACCGATGTGGGTCAGTTTGAAGCATCCATGTTGTGGGCACACCTGCTCGAGCGTACCAAGACGCCGCAGCCTGGTGAACCGGAAAATGATCTGGCCGGACGATACAGCGATACCACCGCGGAAGATGGCGGTGCATACGCAGAAGACAAGATCAATTTTTCAGTGAAGTGGATGTGGCAGGATCTCACAGTCGCATGGCTGGGTGAGTATATCAGCTCTCTGGATGCAGATACCTTCTGTAACTGTGGCGCCGGAAACAACGCTGATGGTACATACACGCAGGACATTGATAGCATCATGTATCACGATCTGGTCGTCAATTATAAGGCGCCATATGGTGTGACGCTGTCCGGTGGTATGACCAACATCACTGATGAGGAACCGCCTTACATCGATATGGGCTTCAACGCAAATACAGATGCTGCTACATACCGTATCTTTGGCCGAGGCTACTACTTGCGGGCCAAGTGGGCACTGTAACAAAAACTGTTTGACGCGATAAAAAGAAGGGCCGCTCTAAGCGGTCCTTTTTTTGTCTGTTCGGCGGCTGGCGTTAGGGTTAGAAAGTATCTTGCTGCGGCCACAGGTGGTCGTGCTCCACCAGTTCATACAGTGCTTCTGCAGATTGCGCCAGCTCTTCCTGTGCTGAATCCTGCTGACGGGCAGCTTCCAACTGCCATTGCAATGCGAAATGACGCGCGGCGTCTCGTGGGGTTGATGCGGCGGAAGATCCCAGATGGTCGGTCGGAAGCTCGCCACAAATGAACCATTTGAATCCGCTGCTGTCACGTGGTTTGCGAATGCGGCCGATCAAAACCCGAAACGGCAATACCCATGCCGGTTTCGCCTCAACGAACAGATCATCGAATGCATCGCGCTGCATCAGTTCTTTCAGCGCCGAGTCGACTTGTGCTTTGATCCATTTTTGCAGTTCTTCTTGTTCGTGTTTATCCAGATTGCCCGGGCTGACTTCAACCTGATCTGCCCCTCTCGCAGATGATACTTTGTGTTGCTGAGAATTATTGGCAGCAACCAGCACCCATGCCAATGGGAGATTGTGCTCCGGTTCAACCAGCGACTCAGCGCGCAACGTGGTGAAACCGCGATTGCACAGGCTGGTGCAAATCTGATCGAATGTTTCGTTATCGATTGCAGATCTGCACATGGACGACATGCGTCCGGCATACGCATCGAGTTCCCCATCCATACTACCAAGCCAGGCGAGTACTTCCCCGGGGTCGTAACGCTGCATGTTACGATGAATTCGGTCCACATCCCGGTACAGGCGAATGATGGTATCACCGGCTACATGCTCGCCGTACTCGGCCATGATTGAATCCACTGCCTGCACGGCAGGCGCAAGCTGTGATGCGGCAAGCTCATAAAGTGCCCGATCCCCACCCTTGACTGCCTCAAAACCGGCTGCAAGCATCTGCACCGCGTACGGAACAAATCTGCTTTCCTGCAATAGCCGCACGGCATCCAGATTATCCGTGCATTCCTGGTGAATAACACTGGCGTGCTGGTGCAGTAACAGTGCCAGGTGTCCATCCTGCGCAACCAGGCGGGCAGCTTCATCGATAGCATCAACACCGGCATATTCAACGCCAAACTGGCTGGTAACTATGTCAAAACTGCCAGTGTCCAGCGGAATGGAAAGGGCATCGGCGACCAGGCCCTGTACACCGGGAAATCGATTCAGGATATTGGATATTGCTGCATTGGATACATCGAGACTGGTGAGCTCGACTCGCCGGTCCTCGAACACGTCCAGTGCGCATTCAATCACCGCACCGCTGCCACTGGCCACATCCAATATTCCCTGAGTGGTGTCGCCTGTTTTCACTGTGTGAAAGAAATCTTCCCAGAAGGCCAGGATAACCGGGTGGTTGACCCCCCCACTTGAGTAAGCGCCTGTTTCTCCGGCACCTTGCCAATACGTATCCCAGCTTTGTATCACCTGTAGCGTAGCAGATTCCGGATCGACCATAATTGTACTAATTTGTCAGTGTGGTGTGATTGAAAGATTGTTAGCAGTAAGCCAGGTCCAAAGGTGCTGTTTTCTCGCGGTGCGTTTGATCAGTTTTTTTGTTTCAGTGGTCGCAGCGCTTAACCTCTTGCTATGGCTCCCGGACAGGACCCGGAGCATCTCTGATAAATGCCGCATCACTTGTTATGATAAAAAATCCGCATAATCAGTGCTTCTATTACTAGTATAACAGGCACATATCGATAACAATACTGCCACCTACGATCAGCAGCCGTGCAGCTTATAGTGGTTGAGTTTGCGCGGGGTATTTGTGGTCTTTCGAGGATGATCCGGAATGGTAAAGAAATGACGAATGAAATCGCGAAGATCAGCAGCATGGCAAGACGTGCAGTTCAGTCTCGGGACTGGGCGACGGTTACCGGCTGTGCCAATGAAATCATAAAGCGTGATAGTACCAGCGCCGAGGGATATTTCCTGATCGGGCTTGTAAACAGAAGTTCAAACAAACCGGTACTGGCAGCAGAAGCGTTCGAAAAAGCACTGGCACTGGATCCTGATCGTTACGATGCCGCGGTCGAGTTGGCCAATCAGTTTTCCATCGCGCGCAGGAACGGCGACGCTGCGGAGCTGCTCGCAAAATATGAGGAAAGTCTGGGTAACAGTCCTATGTATCTGGACCTTGCGGGTACCGTATACACGGAAATCGGGCTACCGGCGAATGCCTGGCCCCTGTATGAAAAAGCCGTAAAACTGCAGCCCGGGATTGATCTGTTCCAGGCAAACCTGGCAGCCTGTGGGGTCTACCTGGGCAAAATTGAGGAAGCCGCTGCGATCTACCGCAAATTGTTGCAACGCTTCCCGGGCCACCGTCGTAATCACTACCAGCTGGCGCGCCTGGAGACCGCAACAGACACCGGACATGTTGAGCAGATGAAAGAAATCCTGCGCAACAGTAATGATACGCCGGACAAAAATATCTTCATGTACTATGCAATTGGCAAGGAGTTGGAAGATCTTGAACGGTGGCAGGAGTCATTCGAGTACTACAGGAAGGCCGGTGATGCAGTGACCAGTGTCGCTAACTACGATGTAGCTGATGACGTTCATTTGATGGACACAATCATAAGGGTCTGCAACGCAGACTGGCTGGCGGACGAAATCGGTCAGCCTGCCGGTGATGACTGTGCAAAGATACCGATTTTTATCGTTGGACTGCCGCGCACCGGCACCACGCTGACGGAACGGATCGTGTCCAGTCACTCACAGGTAGAAAGTATTGGCGAGACCCAGTTTCTGCAGATGGTGCTGCGGCGGGAAAGTACCGTTTCAAGCGTCGAACCCATGAACCAGGCAATGGTTAGGGCGTTAGCACATATAGATATGAGCTTGATCGCCCGGGGCTACCTGGATGCTGTGAGTTACAGGCTTGGAAGCGAGCCGATGTTTATTGATAAACTGCCGTTCAACTTCCTGTTTCTTGGTTTTATTGCGAAGGCGTATCCAAATGCCAGGATTATCCATCTGAGCCGAAATCCAATGGATGCGTGCTTCTCAATGTATAAGCAGGTGTTCACGTGGGCGTATAAATTCTCGTACTCGCTTGAGGGACTTGGTCAATATTATGTAGCCTATGATCGTCTGCTTACGCATTGGCGGGAGGTTCTCAAGGACCGCATGATCGAGGTCGAATACGAATCACTGGTGGATGATCAGGAAGGTCAGACACGCAGACTGTTGGACAAGCTGGGACTGGAATTTGAGGAAGCCTGCCTGAATTACGACCAGAATGAGGCACCGAGTGCGACAGCCAGTTCCGTGCAGGTGCGGGAAAAAGTTCACTCCCGTTCAGTGAATAAATGGACTCAATTTGCCGGACAGTTACAGCCACTAAGAGAACAGCTTGAAAGCGCTGGGATCGTGGTGGAGTGAACTGAAATAATGCTTATTTGGATCCCTTATTTGAAATGTTGGCTTGAATGAACGAGGAATTGACGCGCCTTAGTATGATGGCGAGGAGAGCGGCCCAGAACAAAGACTGGGCAGCGCTTGGCACTTTTGCCAGGCAAATCCTGAACAGGGATAAATCCAGTCCGGAAGGTTTCTTTCTCATGGGGCTGAAGGAAAAATCTGACGGACGAGCCAACAGTGCCGCGCAGGCTTTTTCGAAGGCATTAACCCTGGATGCGAAACGATACGATGCGGCTATTGAGCTGGCTGCACAGTATGCCATATTGTTGCGGCACGCTAACGCGTTGAAATTGTTACGAAAGTACGAGTCGCATCTTGGCAACAGCCCTCTCTATCTGGATATGGCAGCAGGTATTTATACGCGGCTAGGATTGCATGCATCGGCATGGCCCCTGTATCAGAAAGCCGACCAACTGCAACCGGGTATCGATCTGTTCCAGGCTAATCTTGCGGCTTGTGCGGTGTATCTGGGTAAGATCAAAGAGGCAAAAGAAATCTATCTCTCGCTGCTGGAGCGCTACCCCAATCACCAGAGAAATCATTACCAACTATCTCGTCTTGAGAAGGCAAGCGATTCGTCGCATGTAGAGCAGATGCAAACGATCCTTAAAACTACCAGCCTGCCGCCGGAGAAAAATATCTTCCTTTATTATGCGCTTGGCAAGGAACTTGAAGATCTGGAGCAATGGCAGGAAGCATTTCACTATTACAAACTTGCTGGTGATGCGGTGGCCAGTGTGGCCAACTATGATGTCAGCTCGGATATTGAGCTGATCGACAAGGTCATCGCAGATTGCAGCGCTAAATGGCTTGCCGCGGCAACTAAAAAGGTACGCCCTGTAAAGCCGCTGCGAAAACCGATTTTTATAACGGGTCTTCCGCGTACCGGGACGACTTTGATTGAGCGGATTATTTCCAGCCATTCACGGGTTGAAAGTGTCGATGAGACATTTTTCTTACAAATAGCAGTTCGGCGTGTAAGCAAGGTTCAAAGTGGTGAAAACATCAGTCCTGCGATAATCCATGCTGCGGCGAGAAAAGACGCCGGACTTATCGCCAAAGAGTATCTGAAGACGGTGGATTACAAGCTCAGTGACAAATCGATGTTCGTTGAGAAGCTTCCGGAGAATTTTCTGTATCTCGGATTCATTGCCAAAGCGTTCCCTGAGGTACACATGATTCACCTTCGGCGAAAGCCGATGGATGCCTGTTTTGCCATGTATAAACAGTCATTTTTCAAATTTGCCTACACGTTGGAAGATCTGGGTAGATACTATGTTGCATATGATCAGCTTTCCCGTCATTGGCAGAATGTTTTACCGGATCGCCTGATTGAAATTGATTACGAATCAGTGGTTGCAGATCAGGAGGTGCAGACACGTGCACTGTTGGAAAAACTGGGTTTGCCTTTTGAGCAGGCGTGCCTTGAATTCGAACAAAATACATCCCCCAGTGCAACCGCGAGCTCTGTGCAGGTGCGTGAAAAAGTACACAGTCGATCGGTCAATAACTGGAAGCATTTTGAGGAGCAGCTGCAACCGCTTAAAAGTTATCTGGAGAATGCTGGAATTCTGATCGATTGAAATGGGGGACTGCGCGCTGAAATCAAGCTAGTTGCCGGTTTGTTCTTTATGGCGTGCCCTCCGGAGGAACTACGTTGAATGTTCGCTGCAACAGTCTGGAATTGTTGTGCCAGATCTGAATGACCCACTTGCCGGGTACTATTTCCCAGGGTTCATCAAATCCAAAGCCATAGAATGAGGGCTCTCCGATAGGAATTTTGAATGTTTCAGTAGCTTGTTTGTAAACTTTCCCTTTCCTATCAACAAGCCCGCCTTCGGGGAACAGAACCACGCTGTTGACCTCAAACAGGGCACCCTTCGGGGTGCTGTTCACCCTGTATTGCAAACCGAATTCAGTACCCAATGTAGCGGGTATGTCTGATGTATGTGCCAGAAACCTGAAGCCATCGATTGCATCGACAGCGATCGATTCGTTACTGAAACCAATCCTGTTCCTGCCTGATTGGGTTTTGACAATGCCGTAACCCAGCACTTCGACAGCACTAACGAGCAGGTCGTCAGCAATACACTGGACCGCTATGAGTCCCGTACATACAGCCACCATTAACCTTTCGATTATCATTTCAATTCGAACCAGGAGTTTTTGAGATAGTATGATATCGCATAAGCGACGGATGGCGAGCTGAACTTGCATCCAAATCGAAGCACCTCCGGCTTTGCCGGAGGATTGTTATTTGGGGTTGACTGAAATTCTTCGGATGTTCGAGGGCCGACCAACTTCGGAGTCGCTGGTTACTCGAATGGTTGACTTCTCTGAAACATGCGGTTGCTGCCGGTAGTAATTGGCCAGCAGGAGATTCTGCTGACTTTTCTTCAGATTACCAATACGTTCATAGGCGACGTGAAGCAATTGATAAAAGTCCGGGTCATTATTCCCGAGCAGGATGGCTCGTTTTAATTTACGTATCGCCAGCTTGTAGTCACCTTCTTCCAGCGCCTTGTCGCCCATAGCATACTGATAATAGGGATTCGTGGATTTATGTTTCCTGATTTTCTTGCGATAGTATTCCGCTTTTTTGACATGATTCTGTCGCTGGTAAAGATTCGCCAGGTTACTCATTGCCGTAAAGTGCCTGTTATTCAGGCGAATGGCATGAAGCAGGGCGGCTTCGGTCAAATCGTCCCGACCGAGTCTGCGCTGCACGATGGCCATATTGTTCCAGGTATCCGCCAGCTCCGGTTCAATGGATAGCGACATTCTCAGTTGTGCCAATGCCACGTCAAGCTGCTTGTTGAGGATAGCCTCCGCACCGAGATTATTGTGATATAGCGCTGTCGCATATCGGTCGCTTACCGTCTTCGCTTCTTTTTGGATGGCTGTATAGGGTGCGGGTATAAAGTCCAGCACATACTGAGTATGACCTCTCAGATCACCGATTGAATTGATATGTTCATTCCAGATCATGGTGTTGTTGCTTCGGTCCCACCATGGCAGCGTGGGAACGATTTGATAATGAGCATCCAGTTCGACATAGCGTGCCATGGCGATATACAGATTGGTCATGGACAGGCAGTTGCCCAGCCGTGCGGTAAAGGTTTCCTGGGCCGTTCTGGTGTGACTTGTATCGTACTCCAGGCCGAGCAAGTCATCGGAAAATATCATCTCCCGCAGCATTTCCAGTTTCTTTTTGGGCGTCCAGCTCCGGTCAATGTGTGTGTTCACGTAGGATCTGAGCTCGTTATCGAGAGCAAGTACATCAACGGATTGCGGCAATCCGGATGGATCGCCCATAATTTCCTGCAGTAAGATCGGCTCAACTGGTTCCCTGAATTCTTTGGATATCGAGGAGCATGAGGTCAGCAATCCTCCGATCAGGCTGACTAACAGTATTGTTCCGGAAAACTTCTTGCCCATAGGAAATACCGGTCATTTATCAATTAGATGCCCGTTTGAGCGATTTGGTTTCATCCATCTTTGTGATCAGCCATATACCAGGGGAACCTGGTTCCGGTACTTCACATGTTACTGAGAAGCATTTGCTGCCGTGAACTAATTGGGTAAACCGTGCTTTTTAATATAGTCGATTAAAACATCCCTGATCAGGATTTCCCGGTCACGGATCTGAACCTCATCTTTCAGTCTTTTTTTTGTGTGCTGACCGATGAAGCTGTTTGTGGCGACCGTATACAACTGATTACTCTTCAGCGGTGTTCGAAAATCGGTGTCGTCCTTCAGCATCTTGTTAATGTACTTTCCCTTCATGGTCATGGTGACCAGCGAGTTACCGAATGGTTCAATGTTCCAGATATGTCTTGCCGTGACCGGACCCGGGTAGATCTGGTCCCTGACACCACCCCTGTTGTAGTAGGCGAGGTCTGCACCGGCACTTTTTTTCAGCACCATTTCCATCCAGCGCTTCAGCTCATTATCCCGTATGCCTTTGTCAGACACCGCGATTTGAAAATCCACCTGCTTGCTGACACGCTGCTCCCACTGATCAATCAGCGCCTGTATCTGGGGATCGCCTGATGGAAGATCCTTGGCCGTGATCAACCGCGCGACAAATATGTCGAGGCAGTACACAAAGGGCAGGACCGCGGCGGAGCCGATCTACCGCGACCGTATTGCCCGGCCGCTGGTGCGCAAAGACATGTCGG
>CAZNFE010000062.1:8433-10826 GCA_964571945.1 uncultured Pseudomonadales bacterium | reverse complement strand
CCTATGTTATTGAGGCTATGCAGCAGGCGCGGGCCGGAGGCGCTCAGAGCATCGTTGGTTACGAAGCCAATGGCGGTTTTCTGAGCGACAGCGATATCAGCATGCGTGGCCGTAAACTGGCGGCACTGCCAACCCGCGATGCTATTATTGTTCCGCTTGCCATCCTGCAACTTGCCGCAAACACTCCCATTTCGAAGCTGCTTGATACGCTGCCACAGCGATTCACCGCCAGTGGCCGACTGAAAAACTTTCCAGGAGAGATTTCCACCGCCCGACTTGCCAAACTTAACAGTGGCGATGGGGAATGTAACAGAAACACCGCACAGGATATGCTCGGAGAGTTTTTCGGTGAGGTTGTCGCTGTGGACCCGACCGATGGTATCCGTATCACCTTCGCCAGCGATGAGGTCGTTCATCTGCGCGCTTCCGGCAATGCACCGGAATTACGTTGTTATACTGAGGCAGCGACGGCCAAACGTGCTTGCGATATCAACGCTCAGGTCATGGTCTGGCTGGAAAACTGGCGCAATGAGCCGGGCAAAGGCTGATTGGGGGATCCGTTGCTAAATCCTAAATCCCCATCATCTAAATTGTGAACGCTGATAAATTGATATTTTAGTATGATGATCTCACCTTTATTCATCAGGAGACAACGCCCGTGAGTTAGCATCGCTCATTTAAACGGCGACAAATCATCGGCAAAGCCAATAACATCATAAACAAGCTACTATTGGTTAAAATTTGCAAATTAAAATCAACAGCTGAATGAATCAATATGGCTATAATCCCCATCAAACTACTAAAACTCATGGCCAGCATGAATGATGATCGTCGCCTGCGTAAGGTTTGGAAAGCGGTAAACAGCGCAAACAACACCACTGATGCCAATAAACTAAAACCAATCACGCCTTGCTCGGATAATATTTCAAGGTAATCATTATGCGTGTGATTCCAATAACCACTTAATTGTGGTGTTTTATAAGCGGGAAAAGCCTCGAAATATGTCCCCGCCCCGGTACCTGTCAGCAAGTAATCCTGAATCATCGGTAGGGTTGCGGCGTAGGTATCGTCTCGCTGCTCAGTTTGAATCGAAGTGTTTTCCAAACGTGTCATCACTTTTGACACACCTACCCAGGAGCCAATCAGAAGAATATCAAGTACAATAACGCTACTTAGAAACATAACCGTCGCCCTTGGTTTTTTGCGGGCAAAAATCATAAACAGAACACCTGCAATCGCAAGGCTGCTAAAAAAACCAATATTACCACCGCGAGAGTGTGTTAAAACCAAACCAAGACAAAGTAAAATCAATATCAATCGCAATCTGGCTTTGGAACTTAAAAGTAAACCGGACCATTTTCGCAACCATCTTTTCAAACCGCCCGATGATCCGCCATCGCGCATAAGCGATAGCATGTAACCGATACCAAGTGCCAATGACATCTCAAGATAACCGGCAAGATGATCACGATTGGTAAATGTTCCTGTCGCAGAACCAATATGAGAGTGAATTTCGGCCTTGGAGATGAAAAAAGCATACTCTACGCCCGATAAAATCATAAATGCACCATACAAAGCTTGCACCAGTGCGCTGATAAGAATCACATACACTAAAATGCGAATCTTCTCTTTTGAATCAATCAAATAAAGCGCCAAACAGAAAAAAACAAACAGATACGTGGCTTCAATAGCATCGAGCCATGTTGCATAGATATCCACCGAAATAGGTGCCAGGGCAATATTTGCATCCGCTGACTGATATAATGCTGCCGCATGGGGTGACACTATCGCCAAAAAGCTTACAGGAAGAGGGATTAGCTGAAATAATATCCAGACTATATTCAACAATAGCAACAGCAAGGCAGGACGTGCCGTTTTAAATGCTTTTGGCAACCCTGCACTACATTGAAACATATGCAGCAAGGCAAAACATGCCACAACAAAGCACCAAATCTCAGCCATGGATACTGCCCAGGGATGTTTACTACCCAAAGGAATCGGCAGCCATATCAACAGCCCTAAATATGCATAAAATATATTTTTCTTATTCACATTTAAAATCGCAGTATCTCTCATCAAAAATATCTAGCTTATAAAACAAAAAAGGCTCTGATAAACAGAGCCTTTTTATCAAACTATCAAAGCTTATATCAAGGGCTGACTGTGCCGCCACCGCCACCGCTACCGCCACCGGTGGGGCCGTTAAACGCAACGTTTCCCGTGGTGCCTGTGTTGTTGCCCACACCAGCGTTTGCGTTAGCTGGTCCTGAGGCTGTTGATGGGAGGGATGCTGTTGGATCCGTCGGTGCAGTGCTAGCTGCTGAGGCGATAGCCGCTGCTTGTGTTGGTGCGGCAGTAGTAGCTGCTGAGGCGATAGCTGCTGCTTGTGATGG
>CAZNFE010000062.1:0-8333 GCA_964571945.1 uncultured Pseudomonadales bacterium | reverse complement strand
AGCGGCAGTAACCGCTGCTGAAGTGATAGCTGCTGCTTGTGATGGAGCGGCAGTAACCGCTGCTGAAGTGATAGCTGCTGCTTGTGATGGAGCGGCAGTAGTAGCTGCTGAAGTGATAGCTGCTGCTTGTGATGGAGCGGCGCTTACAGCAGCAGCGGTTATGGATCCAGCGCGTTCTGGTGCAGCCGAGATCATGGCAGCGACGGCATCAGTCATACTCATGCCTTCAGCGTTCAGAGAAGCTATGACCTGCGCCTCTGTCTGCCCGGATGCCAGTGCCGCTTCGATATCAACGGCAGCATGTGCAGTTGTGATACTCATAAACAGAGCGAATAATATAGTGAATATTTTTTTCATCGTTTCCTCTTGATTGGAAAGCATCCTGCTCTCTAAATTATTTTGCGACATGGTAGCAGACAGATAGCTGCATGCAATACAGAAAATATTTTACATACTGCTCAGCAAGCTACTGATCCAAAGCGCTGCTATGCGTTGCAGGCGTTACCTTCAATTCCAAAGTTCCTCATAGCTTTAAACCCATCATAGACCCCCATCATGGACTCTTCACTAGCCTATAACTTCGGGCTTGCCCAGGTAATAGCCCTGCAACATTTTCACACCCAGTTCCTGCATGGTACGCGCCTCTTCTTCGCTCTCAACCTGCTCAGCAATCAGATCAATAGCAAGCCCATGCGTAAGATCCGCTACGACTTGTAAAAAGAATCTATTATCCTTGTTTTGGGCAATATTGCGGGTATAGCTACCGCTAATTTTAATAAAATCGACCTTTAGCTGTTGCAACATTTGAAATGAACTCAAATGGCTGCCAAAGCGTTCCATAATCACTTTACATTGCTGCACATGTAACAATTCAATCAATGCCTTCGCACTGTCGAGATCCCTTAACAGGCTTGCCTCACTCATTTCAAACATCAGCTGTTTCCCCACACCTGCATGTTCCTTAAAAAATTGCTCCAGCCATGCATAAAAGGATCTGGAACCTATCGCATTTGCAGATAAATTAATTGCCAAGGGTTCAAGTTTATTCCCGCTTTCTTCAATCACCTTTACGACTTGCATCATAATAAATTGATCCAATTGCTGACTTAAATCTAAGCGCTCTGCCATGGATACAAATACACCCGGTGAGATTAAATCCCCGGCCTTTTCACCAATGCGCATCAATACTTCCCTATACACCCCATCACCCTGCTGATTGCACACCGTTTGAGCCAACAGACGTATATCTTCACTTTCCATGCTGCTTTCAATCAGTTTCTGCCAGGCAATATTACCCAACGCCTCACTTTTTTTACTTTGAATCACATAAGTATTCGCGCCAAGACTTTGTGCTGACGCCAATGCCGCATCCGCATCCGCCAGGACTTCTCCATATTGGCTATCGTCATGAAACAGGGAAATGCCCATAGATGAGAGTTCATGCAATGATAATGAAGCAGCCAAACGTTCCATCGCCTGGCTCACCCGCCTAGCGAACGTATCCGCAATATCATAATCCACCTGAGGCAAAATAATCGCAAAATCTGTGCCTGTAATGCGAAACACTTCACTGCTCGAATAATCTTGCGCGATCAAAGCAAGGTGCTTTGAAACATCAAGCAATAGTCTATCCCCCGCCTGAATGCCCTGTTGCTTATTGTATGCTGCAAAACCACTTATACGCAGCACTGCCAGGAAGCCATTGCCGCCATTTTCCTTATCATGCATAGCATATTCCAACGTGGCATCAAATGCCCGGCGATTACGCAAGCCTGTTAGAGCATCGACATAAGCTTCCTGGCGCATTTTTTCAGCACGCTCGGTAAGCTTTTCAATAAATTCTCGCAGCGTTTTTGACATACGGTTCATGGCTGTCACAACACGCTTTAATTCACGCGTACGGGGCATATTCTCCTGTATAGGGAATTCCCGATTACTAATTGCCACAGCTTGATCTTCCACCGCATGCAATGGGCGTAAAATAGTTTTAAGTATGAGTATCACCGCAATCAATGAAGCTATAAATGCAACAATGGACCACCAAAACGTTTGCTGGGTTGTTTGCCATAATTTTTTATAAGCAAACCCGGGATGCGCAACAAATTCTAACTTTCCAGCTTGCCGCCAGCCCGTGGTAATCACGGATTCAACCTTGGGTGTTTGCAAACTAAGATGCTCAATAAACCATTGCGGAACACCATCTATTTTGGATGTATTTTCCCTTTCAATCAGAGTTTTTCCAGACATATTGCTTAAGGTAAGTGATTGATAATAACCACTATCAAACACCGCATTGACCATGGTATCAATGGCAGCCAAATCCTTGGCTTGCATATACGAAGCCAGCGACAGGCCAAAAGAATCGGCGACATTTTGTGTTTGCACTTGCATTTGAAGCATCAAATACGAACGAGTATTCTGTACACTAATCCAAAATGTACCTGCAAAAATTAGCAGAAACATGCAGGAAATAAGCATCATTAACTGGCGTGATAGTGTCATCCTAATCCCCTATTGAGAACTTGTTTTGGCTGTAAAACTACGGCCTAAATTACGCTCTTTTTTCATACGAACATTTAAGTCTTGCCACAGGTTAATCCGTTGAGAGCCGCCTTCGATACGACGACCTTGCCCACGTTCCTTGGACATCCATAGATTTTCACCATTAAAACTATATACGGGTAACAAATCACGGCGTTGAGAGGCAAATTTAATGCGCTTTATTAAATTATCTAAAATAAGCGGCTCACTTTCTGGCGTTTCATAGTAAGCCAGCACCATATGTGCTTGATTGAGTCGAATCGCCTTCACATAAGTAATTCGCATCCGTTCATCAGGCACACCCAACTCCAGTAAGGTGAAATATTTTGCGATTGAAAAATCTTCACAGTCACCGCCGTTGGTAGATAATAACTCAACCGGTGTTGCCCAGTAATCTTCACGATGCCAATGTTTCGCATCAGAAATAAATCTTACACGGTTAAAGAAACTATTCACTTTATTGATAAGCCGCCATTCACTGCTCGGACTTGCATGTTCCTCTTCGATCAGGCTTTGCCAATTTTGGACACGTTCTTTGGCATCTGCACCAAAACGCATTTCAATATTTTTCAGAAACTTTGCAGAAAAGCCACCCATGCCCGCACTCACAGGAATGCTGATCGTTAACAAGCTTATAAAAAGCAGTCTATGGAAGTATTTCACGAGCAAATCAGTGCTGCTCTAGGATGCAGCTTGGCATAAAGTCAGGCGATCAGTTTTGACAATGGTCTGGCAAAAATAATCTTTTAACTGGCTGGATATTAATGCCTTTTCAAATTCCCCTCGACGCTTCTCAGATGCCTGTAATAAATAGGCTTTTGTAATCTTTTTGCTTTGCATATCCAAGCCAGGCCAAACAAACACTGCCACTTTCACGATATCTGGTAAGGTATTCTTTTCCCAAGGTGAAAGTTTTATAGCGCGCAATAAACTATGCTGCATCTCCGCATCCAACTCACCATTGAATACTTTCGCATAGAGCAAATTTACATAGCCATAAGGCCAGGCAGGCCTCAATGCTATAACAGTTCGATACCCTTGCATGGCTTGCTTATAATCCTCTGAACGCTGCCCACGATCTGTATCTATCCTGGCTGCCCGATAAGCATAAAGACGCGCCTTTGCATTATGAAGATCAGGGTTTCTGCCATCAAACTCCAGCATAGTCTCCAGCGAAGAAAGCATATTCTGCCAGTCATCCAGGCTTGATTTTTTATTCAGGGATAATTGCCAACCATCAATCGCAGCATTCACTCGATATTGAGCCACATAACTCAGCCCGGCACGAGCTGCAAAGGCAATCAAGAGCAGCAATATTATGATAGCAAGCATCATGCAAACACGCCCTTTGCACGACGTCATAGGCTTCACGCAAACAATCCGGCAACCATACGCTCCGGTGTCGTGTGGGTTAGCTTAAATGCCTCCGCATCACCAATCAGCTTGGCTGCGGCCTGCTGGGCAGCACGCAATTCAGGAGGTCTGTGATGCAAATTATGAGCATCTGAAGCCAGAACATCACACCAGCCTTGCTTTAGGATATACGCAGCAGTTTGCTGTGAAGGCTCACCAAAACCACCGGTCACTGAACGTGCCGTTAACTGAAACTTACAACCAAGCTGATATAAAACATCAATTTTCTCAGAATTCCGCATGAGTTCTTTATTGCGCTCTGGGTGAGCAATCAAAACATCAATTTTCTGCCTGAACAACCAGCGTATCATCTGATCCGTACCCGGTGGAACATGGCTATGCGGCAACTCTAACAGCATGGTTTCATGCCCATTTTCTGCCTTAAACAAGGGAATTTCACCCTTTTCCAACATCATTAGAATTTCCGGACAAAGCCGCACTTCAGCTGCCATCGCCAAATCCAATGCAGTGCCCTGTTGAATCATGGCGGATTGCAACACATCAAAAACCGCAAGGATTGAGTCTCGATTGTTTTCATAGGTACCAGGCTGAATATGAGGTGTCGCTACCATATGCGTAATACCATCAGCCGCCGCATGCTTAAGCAGTGCTAAAGACTGCTCAAGCGTCCCTGCACCATCATCAATACCTGGCAATATATGACAATGAATATCATACACAGCGTATTATTAAACCACGACACTAGGCTTTTTCACTATAGCCATACTGATCATAATACCCATCATAGTCATAACCATATTTCGCCGATTTCTTTATATCCAATTTATTCAAAACAATACCCGCAATCGGCGCATCATGCTGTTGCAAGCGTTTGATGCCTTTTCTGACCAAATCCTGATCCGTTTTATCGGCTTCCACAACATAGACCACAGCTTTTGCAAAGGTTGATAATACCAGCGCATCACTCACTGCATGAACAGGCGGAGAATCAATTACAATACGATCATATTTGGTTTCCAAGAGCGTAATTAATTGAGAAAACCTCTCAGATGATAATAACTCAAGTGGATTCGGAGGAATCAGGCCGCATGGCATAAAATCAATCCCGGCATCTTCAATATGATGAACACATTCACTCATCTTCTCAGTTCCTGCCACTACATTCGACAAACCCAAATCACCATTCACATGAAAGAGCTTGGAAAGTGACGGGCGACGTAAATCTGCACCAATCAACAATACTTTTTCCATTTTAGCCATTGCTATAGCCAAATTAGAGCTTACAGACGTTTTACCTTCACCTGGCGCAGAGGATGTTATCAAAATAATTTTGTGAGGATTATCCAAACTTGATAAAACCAAACCCGTACGGATGGTTCGCATCGATTCTGCATAGCCTGTTTGCCTGGATTCATCCAACATGGCAAGAACCTGGGCCTGGCGGTTCTTTTTATTTGCCTCAATCAGCGGCAGCACCCCTAACAGGACTTGCCCTAACTTCTCTTCCACATCACTGGCACCTTTAAACGTACGATCCAAGGCTTCAAAAAGAAATGCCAAAAGTACCCCAAGCATCATACTCGCAAAAAATGCAAGACCTATAATCAAGCCTTTCTTAGGCTTAATGGGTTTAATCGGAGATACAGCTGGATCTGCAATACGTGCATTTGACGTCTGTAGATCCACCGTTTGACTTGCCTCTTTAAGGCTATCCATAAAGGTATCATAAAGCTGTCGATCACTGGCAACCTGACGCTGAAGTTCACGCAATTTTACAGCCTTGCGACCAATAGTCTGGATTTGATTTTTACTATGTGCAAGCTGACGCTCCGAAGAATTCAACTCAGCTCGTGCCGCAATAAGCTTGGGATGTTTTACACCATAACGCTTGGCCAACTCATTATATTTTGCACGTGTAATCACAAGCTGACTGGTCAAGTCATCCAGTTCCTTTGCTGTTAAGGTACTCACCCCTTTCACATCAATAAGGCCATTGGCTTCTTTATATGCTTGAAGGTGCTGTTCCGACTGTTCAAGCTTATGTTTAAGCACAGCAATGCGTTGCTCCATCCAACCTGTTGCTTTTTGTGTCATTTCAAGACGTGACACCATTTGATCATCGATATAAGCATTGCCCAAAGCATTAGCTATTTCAGCCGCCAAATCAGGTGATTCAGCTTCAAAACTTAGTGTAATTAATTGCGTATCCTTAACCAGGGATACCGTTAAACGATCTTGAAATTGTTCCACGACCAAATCACGAGCATGATCATCCGCATCATTGCTGTGCTCAAGGGACAGCCATTCTTTCAGTGCTGAAAGCGGGTGAAAACCACCTTCTTTCGGGACGAACTCTGCATTGCCCTCTAACTTCAGATGATCAATCACATGCTCAATCAATTTACGTGACTTAAGCAAGCCCATCTGTGTTAAATAATATTGTTTATCTTTGCCCGCCAAACCATACAACTCATCAATGGATGGTAATTTAGGCTGTTGCTGCTCGATTAATAATGTTGATGTGGCTTTGTAAACAGGGCTCATGGAAAATACAATAAGGGCTACAATCAATGTAATCAGCAGCGATAAGCCAAGAATTCCCCATTTACGCGAACGAATGACCCGCAAATATTGACTTAAATCAATTTCTTCTTCGACCAATGAACCGACATCATTGTTATTTCTCACCCTATACTCCACTCATGATTCTATGTGTCATCAATGGACTTAAAACAGCCCTTGTTTAATAACAATCACATCGCCCGGTTGAATTTCTGCATCCATATGGTCCACATGCTGCATTTGCTCGCCTTGCCCTTCATGAATGACATATATTTTATCATCATCAGCACGCTCTTTCATACCCCCACCCATCGCAATCGCTTTACGATAAGTTAGCCCGGGCTTATAAGGATAGGCTCCCGGGTTTTCCACTTCACCATTTACAAAAAATGGCCGAAACTCCTCAATGGAAACGCGCACCTGAGGATCGATCAAATAACCGTCTGCAAGCCCCTTGGTCAGCAAATGTTCTAACTCAGATAGCTTCTTTCCAGCAACATGAACTTTACCCAAAAAGGGATAACGAATATCCCCTGAGCTGGATAGCCGGGTCTCCATTTCTAAATCAGGCTCACCAAAGACATGGATGTGAATCATATCACCGGCACCAAGCTCATACTCATCTACAGATAATTCGGCGTGCACCACAGTCATCGAGCATGCAACAGTCATGCATGCCAGAAGCAAACGAATCAATACTTTTCTCATGCATGTGCTCCTTTTTATACTCTAAGACTGCAGCGCATAAAACAATTTAGAATTTAAAGTGTTCCTATAAAATCAATGGCCCAAACATTTGCTCTATAGCTCGAATTCAGAGCATTGGATGAACGATTGCTGTAATGATACGATGGCTCAATCGCCAACCAACGTAGCATTTGATAACTTACTGAAACACTCGCCGTTGTCGTCTTATCAACACGCGAACTCAGATCTGCTTGATAAGCACCCCGGGTATAAGCCAATGAAATCGCATGGCTCAGGCGCTCATTCCATGCATGATTCCATGAGAGGTTCACGCTCTTATTCTTAATAAAGCTACCCGTACCATCTGTTTCAACAGGCGTTAAACTCGTTTCCAGCACCCAGGATGAATAGCTCATAGGCAACCATTCAACGCCCAACTCCCAGCTAAAAAAGCCGACATCCTGAGTCGATACTTTCTTAAAGTTTTTCTTCGTATAACCGATACGCGCACGGCCTGATGTTTTCGCCGTTGCTTCCCAGTTCAGACCGGTAAAATACTTTTGCTCACTACTATCCAGATTTACCGTTGCCGATTGGAATTTATAGTTGAATTGCTTATACCGCGCTTCCAGTACCGCTGAAGTTTTTCCTGTTAAATCATAGTCAAATTCAACTGCTGTGCCAAAAGTATCCATATCTCGCGCCGCAGTCCGCGGTTGATTGTTGATATAACGATTGTTCGTATAACGCTTATTGCTATAGTCACCACTCACAATCACATGTGCATTGGAACCATAGTTCACAGAGCCGCCAACAAGCGTTTCGTGATATTTATCAGGTTCTACCGCGGCAACAACTGCACCACCGGTAAAGGTCGAACCCCGGGCATCATGAGCCAGGTTATAATCGGCATTAAAATCAACCGTTAATTTTTGAGAAAGCCCCATATTGCCAGTCAAATCAAAAAAGTGATCCAGATAGTCATCGTTATGGCTTTGATGATAAATACCTTTCGATAAAGTATAAGCCAATTGATACTGGCTCGCGCCATCATCTGCAATAAGGGCAAGGTTCGGGTCCATGGGCGTAATTCAACTACTTTTAATTGATGCTTGATTTTTTTTGCTGCAAATATTTTCATTTTTGTGTTCGCACATTGTCTTTCAGGC
>CAZNFE010000061.1:2439-10913 GCA_964571945.1 uncultured Pseudomonadales bacterium | reverse complement strand
CTGATTGAAGATAGAGAACAGTCACTATCCGGATAGTGGCAAAGTGCTGACATCGAGAAGTAGTGAAACGGGTCCATGGCGGCGGCGCTTTCGGAAATTGAAGTATAAACAGGATTAAGAGAATGCTTATTCAGGAAATGAGAAATCGATCTCACGGGATTGTGGCCAAGATCATCGTTGGCTTAATTGTCGTTGTATTTGCCATGTTCGGTTTCGGATCAATTACGACATTTCTGGTGCGGGTTCCAAAGGTGGCTACTGTCAATGGGGACGATATTACCGAGCAGCAAATGCAGATCGCAGTCGAGCGGCAACGGAGATTATTGTTAGCAAACTCTCAAACAAGTCCCGAAGAAATCGATGATGATCAGCTACGAAAAACCGTCTTGAATGACTTAATCGACAGAACGCTCATGAATCAGGCGGTGAGCAGGATGGGATTGTACTTTTCCGACAGTAAGCTGGATGCCGATATGATCAATACACCATCGTTTCAGGTTGACGGTAAGTTCGATGCGGACCGGTTCCAATTACTGCTTCGAAGTGCAGGGTACACGCCGCTGACTTATCGTGACGTCATTCGACAGGAAAGTATGAGTCGCCAGATTGGTAACGGCCTGGCTGAAAGTGAATTTGTTACACCGATTGAAATAGACTATGTCGCCAGCCTTTCCCAACAATTACGTAATATTGCGTATCTGCAGATTAAACTGGAAGACCTGAAGCAGGTTGTCGTTGTCGATCAACAGGCAGTTGCTGATTACTACGATGCTCATCAGAACGAGTTTTTCACAGAAGAACAGGTTGATCTTCAGTACCTCGAGGTTCGAAAAGAGGATCTCACGGATCAGGTTAAGGTTGAGCCGTCTGATTTGCATTCTTATTATGAACAGGAAAAAGACAATTATGTGCAGCCGGGAGAGCGACGTGCATCTCATATTTTGATTGAAGTGAATGATGACACCACGACTGAACAGGCTAAGGAAAAGGTTGATGTTGCTTACAATCGCATAATTAATGGCGAAGATTTTGCCAAAGTGGCTGAGGAAGTGTCAGAGGATCCGGGTTCCGCGGAGAAGGGTGGAGACCTTGGATACAATCAACAGGGAACCTTTGTGGAAGCGTTCGAAGAGACTCTCGATGGTTTGACACTGAATGAGATATCCAAACCCGTACTGACCGAGTTTGGTTACCATATAATCAAGTTAACCGGAATAAAGGAACCGATTACACCCACATTTGACGAGCTGGCTGAGCGGTTGGAGAAGGATTATCGACTCCTCAAGGCTGAAGAGCTGTTTGTGGCTAAATCGTCCAAGCTCAGTGAGTTAGCGTATGAATCGCCAGATCTTGAGGGAGTAGCAATGGAAATTGACCTCCCGGTGAAAAGTACCGGATGGATTTCGCGAGCCACTACAACAGGTCTGGCGGCGAATTCACAGGTAATGAATGCAGCTTTCAGTGATGATTTACTGATAGATGGGAATAATAGTGATCTGATTGAGATTGATCCTGATGATCATGTAGTGGTCAGGGTTAAAGAGCATAGAGCTGCGGTTGCGAAACAATTCGCTGATGTGCAAGCCGAAATTCGATCTGGATTGGTGGTGGATGCTGCCCGTGAGAAGGCAGCCGCGAAGGCGGAGGAAGCATTGGATTTACTAAGGGGAGGGTCAATAACGCGTTTTGTGGCTGACCAGGTCGGAGGGAGTTGGGTGGTCAGAGATTCTTTGTCCAGGCAGGATCCGGATGTGGATCCGCAGATAGTTCTTGCAGCTTTCAAACTGGCGAGACCAGCAAAAGATGAAAAATCACTTGGCTCGACGGTACTCGACAATGGGGATTCTGTTGTTATCAGTGTAACCAAAGTAATTGATAAAGATGTCAGCGATATGCCGGAAGAAGGAAAGCGCAGCCTAGCAAGGTTATTGACCACCGGCAAAGGGAACTTTACCTACGCTGAATTCAGGAAGAATTTGAAAGAGACTGCGGATATCGAAAAGCTCTGATCAGAGGTTTCCCCGATATTGATCCTTCATTCCGTTTGGGTAACATCCACATAGAGTGTCAGGTGTTGTCCTGGCTGAATGTATTTTTTGCCTGCCAGAGAGCCATTCCAGCCCTTTATTTTTTTTACACTCAAATTGAATTTGTCAGCGATCCGGGAAAGTGATTCACCTCTTCTGACTCGATAATTAAGTTTGCGGATAGCACCTGGTACCTGGGCGCTGGACGGTGTGTAAAGAGTAGTCAGTCGTGCTGTAGTAAATATTTTCAGTAATGTTCCCGGATAAAGAATATCGGTGGTTGCCAGCCCATTCCACTTCGCCAGAGAACGCAGGTTCACTCTGAATTTGCGTGCGATAGTCCACAGGCTGTCACCTGATTGGACGGTATAATTCTGAGCCGAATGTCCCAGTTTTTGTTCCAGATACCGCTGGGTCGACTTCAATCGTTCATCACTGCTGAGTACATATTGCTCGTTGCTGTTTAAGGCCACAGGAATGAGCATTGAGTCACCGGCTCGGATCAGGTTCCCCTTAATTTGGTTCACGAGCCGTAAAGTATGGATGGTTGTGTTGTATTTTTCTGCCAACAGTCCGAGGCTCTCCCCCGACCTTATTCTGTGTCGCTGCCATCCAACCCGGTCTTTCCGGGGAAGCTGCTGGAGATTGGCATAGAAAAGTTGCTCTTTGTCCACCGGTAGTAACAGGTGATTCGGTCCGTTTGGATGTGTTGACCACTGATTGAATCCCGGATTCAGCAGATACAGCTCTGCAACGGATATCTGTGCGAGCCGGGCCGCCTCCGCCAAATCAATTTGAGAACCCGTGTCGACCTGAACCCAGTAAGGTTTGTCAGGTATCGAATTCAAAACGATTCCGAATGCTTCCGGGTTTGCGATCAACCGGGAGATTGCCAGGAGCTTCGGTACGTAAGCCCTGGTTTCGCTGGGTAAGTCCAGCGACCAAAAGTCAGTAGGCTTCCCGAGTCGTTGATTTTTACGGATCGCAGCTCTGACATTTCCTTCACCTGAGTTATATGCAGCCAGTGCCAGCTGCCAGTCCTGATTAAAAGCGTTGTGAAGCGCTTCCAGGTAATCCAGGGCGGCTTTTGTGGAAGACTTGATGTCCCGTCTGCCGTCGTACCACCAGTCCTGAGTGAGTCCATACAGCTTCCCTGTGGCTGGGATAAATTGCCAGATTCCCATGGCACGGCCATGGGAATAGGCGAACGGATCGTATGCGCTTTCTACTATCGGCAGCAGTGCCAGTTCAGTCGGCAGGTTACGTGCCTCTACCTCGCCCAATACAAAATATAGATACCGAGTCGCACGAATCACAACGCGATTGAGGTATTCCTGATTGCTGCTAAACCATCGCAGTTCAGCCTTCGTCCGCTTATTTTGATTCCCGTGTTCCAGTTGATATCCCATTCGTAGCCTATCCCACAGGTCGGTATGTTGTGCAACTGCAGGGAGCAGGAACTGGTCAGGGTCGATCGGCAAATCGATTGGCAGCTCTGTTTGAGTTAATTGTAGCTGGGAATCAGTAGATACCGGGGTACTGTCGGAATTCGTTGCTGGTTGAGTCTGTACTATTGCAACGATATCAACGGAATTCCCGGGTGCCGGAGACTGGGTTGCAGATGACGGCGGAGAATTGAGATAAAGCTGATGGCACCCCGGGAGCGACAGAAGAATGACCAGTGCAAAAAGGTGCTTCATATAACTATAATATTCCTGCAGAGAAGGTTACTGATAGGCGAAAAGTTAGGAATAGTGGCTCTGACAAATAAAATAAGTAAGTAAAATTCTATATTTTTGTGCATGGTGATGAATAGGCGCATGATAAAGAGTCTGCTCCTAAATGCCAAGCAATGTCGCGCAGATAAGGGATTATGCCTAACCGGATTCACTGAAGTCTGCCAGACAATAACAATCCTCCGGCGAAGCCGGAGGTTTTCGCTTCCAACAATCTAGTCCTTGTGAGGTGAGTGTGGCACGAATCGATCCGAACATCCCGACAGATGATTTGTCGCCAATACGTGACTGGTTCTCCTCGAATCTGGGAAACCAAATCGTCGATACTGAAAAGGCGATTCTTGACCCTTTACTCGGAAGTCTGTTTGGCTATCATCTGGTGCAAATTGGCATCACGACAAGAGAGCTGTATGACGCGAGCCCGGTCGGGCATAAATTCAAGATGGGCATATCCATTGATGAGAGTACACCGGTGATCGGAGGTGTACATGAATTACCATTTGAGAAAGACAGCGTCGATGTGGTTATTCTGCATCATTTACTGGATTTTTATGAATCTCCGCACCCGATCCTGCGAGAGGCTTCCCGGGTGGTTATCCCCTCAGGCTATCTGGTCATTATGGGTTTCAATCCCTGGAGTATGTGGGGTTTGTGGAAGTTGATACCAGTCATCAGAAAACAACCCCCCTGGAATGGAGCCACTATATTGCCGGGACACTTGATGGATTGGCTGTCATTGCTCGACTTTAAAATTGACAGGGCAATCTATGGTTTCTACCGGATGCCTTTGACGATACTGCACCATAACCGGTTACCCGATTATTCGCAGGGGCTGAGCCGGAAAATAAACTGGCCGTTTGGTGCAATTTATGTGATTGTTGCAAGGAAACAGGTGAGTACACTCACGCCGATTCAGACTGGATGGCGGCAGCACCCAATGCGCCAGGTTAGGCCAGCTCATTCACTAAAAGGGATACATGCATGCAGAGAGGGATCTGTTGACTAAAATTGTGGAAATATACACAGATGGTGCATGCCGTGGAAATCCCGGACCCGGTGGCTGGGGGGTACTGCTAAGGTATGGGCAGAACGAGAAAGAACTCTGGGGCGGGGAGAGACTAACCACCAATAACAGAATGGAATTGATGGCAGCAATCCGTGGACTGGAAATGCTCAAGCGCCCCTGTAAGATTGATCTGACCACAGATTCACAATACGTGCGCAAGGGCATCACCGAGTGGATGGAAAACTGGAAGAAAAAGAACTGGCGAACCACTGCTAATAAACCGGTGAAGAATGACGATTTGTGGCGACAGTTGGATGAGTTAAGCCAGCAGCACGAGATAGAATGGCACTGGGTTAAGGGGCATAGTGGCCATTATGAGAACGAGTTGGTGGATCAACTGGCAAATCGCGGCATTGATGAATTGCCAGATTCACCGGAAACGGGCATCGCCGATTGCAGGGATCAAAAGTGAGGAGAGTGAACCGAGTATGCGACAGGTAGTCCTGGATACGGAAACAACGGGTCTGGAAACGGAAGAAGGGCATCGAATACTGGAAATAGGTTGTGTCGAAATCATTGACCGAAAGCTTACCGGGCGACATTTTCACAAGTACATAAATCCTGATCGGGATATTGATGATGGTGCCCTGGAAGTGCATGGTATCACGCGTGAATTTCTACTCGATAAACCGCTATTTCATGTGATATGGCCTGATTTCCTGAAGTTTGTTGAGGGTGCTGAATTGATTATTCACAACGCAGCTTTCGACGTTGCATTTATCAATGCTGAAATGATGCGGATGGACGCTGGCGCCGGGGTAATTTTGGACTATTGTTCTGTGGTCGATAGCTTGATGATTGCCAGGCAAAAATATCCTGGTCAGAAAAACAGTCTGGATGCTCTATGTAAACGTCTGAGCGTTGATAATTCCCAACGAACATTACATGGTGCTTTGTTAGATGCGGAAATTCTGGCAGATGTGTATTTGTTACTGACAGGTGGCCAGGTTGATCTGATGCTTGATACAGGATTTGATGACAGTGGCGAGCAGGATTTACACCCCATCGCTCAGCGCGATGTTGACAGAGCGCCACTTCGAATCATCAGGGCCAGTGAACAGGAAGTAGAATTACATGAGAGTAAACTGAATGAAATTGAAGAACAGACTGGCGATATGAGTATGTGGCGAAAATCAGAGCTACGGGAATAACTATTTTGCAGAAGAAAACCGATAAGGGGCTATGGTTCGAGTCGATCGTCCAGTGTCCGGAAAATACAGATAACGCAGTCTATTTCGTATTTCATCAAGAGCGCATCCTGGACTGTCGCGAAGGTGGCGAGTGGATACCCCTGGCCCAGGAAGATTGGCGCCTGATAGCGCCGGAATTTTTTCAAGAACATTATATGGGAATGCTGGATGGTCAACATTGTTTTGCAATTGATCTGGAAGTGTCGCTACACGATCGGCAGTTTACGGACCTAAGGAGTATTGTCGGTCAGAACGATGACAGATTGTTTGCACTGGCCGGCCGGGCAACTCAAATCATCTCATGGTTCAAAAATCACCAGTATTGCGGCCACTGTGGCGTGCGAACCGAATTACATCCCCGGGACAGGGCACTCATTTGTCCAAAATGCGGATTGCATTTTTATCCGCGCTTGTCACCCAGCATCATCGTACTCGTTCGACGTGGTGAGGAAGTATTGCTCGCTCGAAACACCAGTTGGCCGGAAGGGTTCTATAGTACCCTGGCAGGGTTTGTAGAACCAGGTGAATCAGTTGAAGAAGCACTGCACAGGGAAGTTTTTGAGGAAGTGGGAATCCGTGTCAATAACGTTCGATACAAAGGTAGCCAGCCGTGGGCATTTCCAAATTCATTGATGATCGGCTACCACGCAGATTACGAATCCGGTGAATTCAGTTTGCAGGAAGATGAAATTGCTGATGCGCAGTGGTTTCACTACAAGGATTTGCCCAGGATACCAGGTAAGATTGCGATCTCCCGGTGGTTGATTGATGCGTATCTGAGCGAGATGGGTGAGTAGGCAGGTCGTTAACTGCCTGCTGATTCAGACCTGAATCAATCCTTTACGTCGTAGATATTGGTCTGGTCATCAGGCTTGAACAGATGTAGCAGTAATTGGCTTAACACAATATTGCCATCAGAGCGGTATTTGCCTTGCATAAACGCATTCATGCCATCCATGGATCCAGTTAGCAACTGATATGCTGTATCGTGATTATCCAGGAATAGTGTAATTGCGCAGTGCGAGTGTTCCCCCGGGGAGAGTTGGAACTGCTGGTCCGTGACGATGAGATGGAAGGATTCACCCGCGTCAAATTGAAATTGAAATATGACGTTTTTTTGCTCGAGAAAGCCTGTCTTGAAATGCGGTTCAAGCACGTGTGCGAGATGAGTCAGGTATGTAGTCAAATCGTCCATGGTGCCCCGTGTCGCAGACACGCGATGCGGAAAAGAATTATGGTATCATGACGTGCTCGTTACCGTGTAGCAGTCAAGGGGTCCAAAATTGGAATTTTTAGCAGATTACGGGCTGTTTTTGGCCAAATCCATAACAGTTGTTCTGGCATTAGTGATCGTCATCGTTGCCTCTGTGGTTGTGAGCAGCAAGTCTCGCAAGAGCAGCAAGGGGCATATCGAAGTCAAGAAAGTCAATGATTCAATTCAGACTATGGAAGCCGTATTAAATGAGACTGTACTTGATGACGAGCAACGCAAAGAACTGGCTAAAAGAAAAAAAATAGAAGAGAAACAAAAACACAAAGAGCAGAAGAAACAACGCAAACAGTCAAAATCAGCGGGTGACGATCACGGTGCTGATGAAAGGACCCCGCGAACATTTGTGCTGGATTTTGAAGGGGACATCCAGGCGAGTGCGGTATCCAATCTGCGCCAGGAAATAACAGCAGTCTTAACCATGGCCAAAGAACAGGATGAGGTTTTACTGCGTCTTGAAAGTCCGGGAGGGATGGTACACAGCTATGGTCTGGCGGCATCGCAACTGATGCGAATTGTTGACAGAAAAATCGCGCTCACGGTAGCAGTCGATAAAGTGGCAGCATCAGGAGGATATCTGATGGCATGTATTGCCAGTCGAATAATTGCTGCACCCTTTGCGATTTTAGGCTCTATTGGTGTGATCGCACAGATTCCAAACTTTCATCGATTGCTCCAGAAAAACGAGATCGACGTTGATGTGATTACCGCAGGTGAGTATAAACGTACTCTCACCGTGTTCGGTGAAAACACCGAAAAAGGTAAGAAAAAATTCATTGAAGAACTGGAAAATGTGCACAGTCTGTTTAAGAAATTTGTGGCTCAGAACAGACCAGCGG
Organism: uncultured Pseudomonadales bacterium; assembly: GCA_964571945.1. Classification (GTDB taxonomy): domain Bacteria; phylum Pseudomonadota; class Gammaproteobacteria; order Pseudomonadales; family Azotimanducaceae; genus JASJXV01. The sequence continues at coordinate 2,785 of CAZNFE010000061.1, read as the reverse complement.
TGGTCATTTCGGATGTATCCACTGGTGAAGCCTGGTATGGCACGGATGCGCTGGAAAGAAATCTGGTGGACGAACTAAGAACCTCTGATGATTATGTGACGGAACAGTGCAAAACAAAAGATGTCTTTTTGGTGTCTTATGTGGAAGATAAATCCAGGGTGGACAAATTGATGGAGCGGTTCAGCCATACTGTCAGCAAGTCGCTGGAAAAATCATTTCTGGAAATGTTGCAGAATCGGAACCTGTTCAAGTAGAAAAACGGCAATCAGGGATATTCAAATTTAAATCGTTGTTCCAGGACAACACAACACAATGGGAAATTTCGTGGATAAATTCAGTGCATTTT
>CAZNFE010000061.1:0-2339 GCA_964571945.1 uncultured Pseudomonadales bacterium | reverse complement strand
GTTCCAGGACAACACAACACAATGGGAAATTTCGTGGATAAATTCAGTGCATTTTGGGTTGAAAAAAGTGATACAGGTGTTTCGCACAGTATTATTGAACGGTCACTGGAAGATTTACCTGCTGGAGATCTGTTGATTAGAGTTCACTACTCCTCGCTAAACTTCAAGGATGCCATGTCTGCTAATGGATTACCTGGCGTTACCAGTGAATATCCGCATACCCCTGGAATAGATGCGGCGGGTACCGTGATGGAAAGTAACAGTGCGAATATATCCAGTGGGGATGAGGTAATTGTAACCGGCTACGATCTGGGCATGAATACTGCTGGCGGTTTCGCGCAGATGATCAGGGTTCCCGATAACTGGGTTGTTAAACGTCCACAGGGACTAACCCTCAAAGATAGCATGGTCCTGGGAACCGCTGGGCTAACCGCAGGATTATGTGTGGACAAGCTGGAACAAATGGGCGCTTCTCCGGCGGATGGTCCGGTCCTGGTAACCGGTGCGACCGGTGGTGTAGGATCGGTGGCGGTGATGCTGTTAGCGAAGCTGGGCTTTGAAGTGGTGGCACTATCGGGCAAGCAGGACAAGGAAGAATTTCTTAAATCATTGGGTGCAAGCTCGATAATCGGCAGGGAAGGATTAGCCGAGGATAACAAGCGACCTATGCTATCCACGGATTGGGCTCACGCGATAGATGTAGTTGGCGGAAATATACTCTCCAACGTCATAAAGTGCCTGAAACCCGGCGGCAGTGTGGCGATTTGCGGTCTGGTGGCATCACCTGCATTTAGTGCCACGGTGTTACCATTTATCCTTCGTGGGGTGAATGTTCTCGGCGTGGACTCAGTAGAGATTCCACTACAGAAAAAAGCGGAAATCTGGGATCGGTTCGCTGGCAAATGGAACCTGGATAAGTTGCAGATGTTGTCAACCGAGACGGATCTGGAGGGATTATCCCAGGCAATTAGCACTATTTTCAGTGGGCAGATGGTTGGTCGAATGCTCGTCAATCTGGGAACCGCTGACTGAACGCAAAACCCCCGGCTTTACCGGAGAATTGTTATTAATCCCGCCGCAAGGCACTCGTGACCGCGATGGGCGTGGGAAATCTCAACACCACGATATAGGATGAGACTAAAAACGTCACGATAGTAGTTGCCTGAATCAGGTGTGATACTTCCGCGCTTATCAACAGGGTGCTGCTGGCGATGAAGGCGATGAGCAGTGAAAATTCGCTGACCTGACCCAGCCGAAATCCAATCTCCCATGCCAGCGGTATCGTCTCACTGGCGTTGTGCAGCAGCAATCGAAATACAAGCGGTTTAACAATCAATACAGCGATGCCAAGCACCATTGCGGGAAGCATAATCTGAGAAAGTAAATGCAAATCGAATCCGGCACCCAGCGAAAAGAAGAAAAGCACCAGAAAAAAGTCCCGTAACGGTTTCAGGTGTTCCGCAATATAGAGCGCTATTGGACTGGTTGCGATAGAGATTCCTGCAATGAAAGCACCCACTTCTATAGATAGCCCCATTACATGCGCCAGTTCCGCGATGCCCAGGCACCACCCAATTGCGACCAGAAAGATAAATTCATGGAAAGCATCATAGCGGGCCAGCAATTTTAAAAGGAAGTACTTTACAAACAGAAAGCAGAATGCCACTAACAGCGGCAAGGCGATTAGCATTTGATAGATCCTGGCTGAATCAGGATCGGTGATCAGACCGCCACCAATAACTAACAATACGATAATGGCAATGAGATCCTGTATCAGTAACAGGCTTACGACGATTTCTCCGGTATGTCGATGATGTAACACGGTTGTCGGTAACAACTTGATTCCGATGATGGTGCTGGAAAACATCATGGTAATACCTATCACCACACTCTCACGTACGGAGAAACCAAACAGAGCGCTCACTGCAAACCCTAACCCCGCGAATAGCACTGAACTGGAAATTCCAACGAGCGTAGCTTCTTTGAGCATATTCATCAATTTGATGGGTTCCATATCCAGACCGATAAGAAACAGCAGAAAAACAATGCCAATCGTTGAGATACCCCGGATCAATTCAGGATCCGATACAAAAGAGAAGCCCGATGGTCCGAGCAATACACCCACGATGATGTAGGCAATTATCAGCGGTTGCCGGGTAAACAGAGCAATTGTCGCAAGAATTGCAGTAATCGAGAAGATCAGGAAAAACGAGAATACTAACGGGTCAGTTTCCATTATTTTTTCTATTTGTGGATCAGAAGGTGTTGCTCAGCGAAACAAGTATAACTGGTTGTTAAACGGTAGGGGAGGGCATGTTCGAAGTGTGGCCGCAAGGTCG
>CAZNFE010000060.1:7585-10926 GCA_964571945.1 uncultured Pseudomonadales bacterium | reverse complement strand
CTAGTGCACTCTCGCTATTCGAATCGCTAATGGCTGCCGTGAATCAACATGAGTACCACTCAATGTTGAACTACCTGCCGATCGCATTTTCTGTAGCGCAACATAAACATCAAGAGCCCAATTAAAAAGGCCCTGATCACCATATGGGGAGGGTGTGATCAGGGCCAGCGCTTCGGTCTTTTTGGGGGAAAATTACCGAAGGTACTACTAAACAGGCTTTCAGACGGGCATTTATGTCCAATTTTCCTGTAATTATATGACCAAACTACTTGAGAGTAGTTCCCCGAAATACACGATAATTATATTTCCCATCGACTCAGTGAGCCTCGTCCCAATTATGGCCGTAACCAACATCGACGATTAGCGGCACATCTAAATCTGCCGCACTTGACATACAGTTGGTAACCTCAGCGACCATTTCGTCGACCTGATCTTCGGCAACTTCCAAAACCAGTTCATCATGCACCTGCATGATCATGGTAGCGTCATATTCCGAATCTAACAGACAGCGATCAACGCTGATCATCGCCTTCTTGATAATATCCGCAGCCGTTCCCTGCATGGGTGCATTAATTGCGGTTCGTTCGGCCGCCTGGCGTCTCATGAAATTACCGGACTTAATTTCCGGTACGTACAACCGCCTGCCAAACAGGGTTTCCACGTACCCTTGTTCGGCTGCAATCGCTCGAGTTGAATCCATATATTCCCGCACACCGGGGTAGCGTTTGAAATAAAGATCAATGTATTGCTGCGCATCTGTACGACTGATATTCAGTTGACGACCCAGTCCAAATGCCGACATGCCATATATCAAACCAAAATTGATCGCTTTAGCCTGCCTTCTCTGCTCGAGAGTAACCTGATCTGCAGCCACGCCAAATACTTCCGCTGCCGTTGCCCGATGCACATCGTCACCTTTTTTGAAAGCTGCCAGTAACCCTTCGTCCTGGGATAAGTGTGCCATGATCCGTAACTCTATCTGTGAATAGTCCGCCGCAACCAGCAGATAGCCCTCCGGGGCGATAAACGCTTTTCTGATTCGTCTCCCGGCTTCGGTTCGAATGGGAATATTCTGCAAATTCGGATCAGTGCTCGAGAGTCGACCGGTCGCCGTGACAGCCTGGTGGTACGATGTATGGATGCGTTTGGTCGCGCCATTGATCTGTTTCGGCAGTTGGTCTGTATAGGTGGATTTGAGTTTGCTTAAGCCCCGATACTCCAGAATAACTTTTGGCAGGGGGTAGTCCAGAGCCAGGTCTTGCAGAACAGATTCTGCGGTGGACGGTTGACCTTTCGGTGTTTTTTTGAGCACTGGCAAATTCAACTTCTCGTAGAATATTCCCTGCAGTTGTTTCGGCGAACCCAGATTGAACTCCTCCCCTGCGAGTGACCAGGCTTCCTGCTGCAGTTCATCCAGCCGACCTGCCAGATCAGCACTCTGTGCATGCATCATTTCAGCATCCAGTAACACACCATTTCTCTCGATCCGGGAAAGTACCGGCAACAGCGGCATCTCGATTTGCTCGAATACTGCTCGCAATGATTGTTCATTCTTCAATCTGGGCCAGAGTTCACAATGCAATTGCAGGGTAATGTCTGCATCCTCAGCGGCGTATTCACCAGCCTTTTCAAGATCTATCTGATTAAAGGTGAGCTGTTTTGCCCCTTTGCCTGCTACATCTTCAAAGTGAATCGTGTTCACGCCAAGATATTTCAGAGCCAGATCATCCATGTTGTGCCTGGATGCCACCGAATTGAGAACATAAGACTCGAGCATCGTATCATGCGTTATACCTCGCAATTCAACGCCGTAACGCGCCAACACGCTCTGATCATACTTGAGATTCTGGCCAATCTTGCACAGCCTGGGATTTTCCAACATCGGTTTCAGCCTGCTCAGCAAGAACTCCCTATCCAACTGCTGTGGTACACCCACATAATCGTGCCCACAGGGCACATATCCAGCAACTCCACTCCTTGTGCTAAATGACACACCCACCAATTCAGCTACCATATAGTTTAGGCTGGTAGTCTCCGTATCAAATGCAAACAACTCCGCCTTTTCCAGTTCAAGAAGCCACCGCTCCAGATCTGCCTCAGTCGTGATCAATTCATATTCTTTGTGGCGCTCCTTATGCGGGGTGGCTCCTTTCTCCAATAGTTCATTAGTCCATTGCTTGAACTCATATTCCACAAACATGCGGTGTAAGGCATCTTGGTCGGGTGCACTCATTACCAGCTCATCGAGTTCAATATCCAGGTCTACATCAAGTTTGATTGTTGCCAGCTGATAGGATAGTGGTAACTGTATCAGAGAGGCGCGAAGGCTTTCACCAACCTTCCCCTTGATCTCTTCGGCATGACCTATGATCTCAGCGACAGATCCATATTCTGCCAACCATTTCACGGCTGTTTTCGGTCCAACTTTTGGAACGCCGGGAATATTATCAGAGGTATCTCCAATCAACGCCAGGTAGTCGATAATCTGATTGGGGGTGACACCAAATTTTTCCTTAACACCGGCAACGTCACTGGTAGAATCATTCATGGTGTTGATGAGCGTCACATGCTCATTTACCAGTTGAGCCAGATCTTTGTCACCGGTGGAAATGAGAACATTGATCTTTTGAGAAGTCGCCTGGCTGGCCAGTGTACCGATCACATCATCTGCTTCCACTCCCTCAATTATCAACATCGGCAAACCCATGGCCTTTATGATGTCATGGATCGGCTGAATCTGGCTCCTGAGCTCATCAGGCATGGGCGGGCGATTCGCTTTATATTCCTTATACAGGTCATTCCGAAAGGTCTTACCCTTGGCATCAAATACTACGGCAATCTGGCTTTCTGGATATTCTCGCATGAGCTTGCGAATCATGCTGATGACACCCCGGATCGCTCCGGTATCCTGTCCTTTTGTGCTCACCAGTCTGGGTAAACCGTGAAAGGCTCTGAACAAATAGGAAGATCCATCTATCAACACCAGGGGAGGTTTGTTTTTCATAAGTCTTTATCGTTTTTTCGTTGTAAAATTAACTACTGCATGCTCATACTGCCACCAGACAAGCTAAAACAATGAATCAATTATTCCAGCTTCGTGTAATTCTAATCGGTTTCATGCTGCTTGTGCATGCTCAGGTCGGCTTACCCCGGAATTCTGCAATAGAAGATCAGGATGCGGTGGAAATTGTAGCAGGAGAGCAAAGAACGGTTTATGAATATCGACAAAATGGCCACTTGGTGGCAATCAAGGTCGTTCCCAAAAACGGCCGCCCCTACTATATGGTTCCCGCTGCTGATTCCGGCGTCCCCCAGGACCTCGAAACTGCCCGACACCTGTA
>CAZNFE010000060.1:0-7485 GCA_964571945.1 uncultured Pseudomonadales bacterium | reverse complement strand
TTCCCGCTGCTGATTCCGGCGTCCCCCAGGACCTCGAAACTGCCCGACACCTGTATCCCCAGTGGGTGATTATCGAGTGGTAGACAGAGATCAACTTGAGCACTATCTGGTGCTGTATCGGCTGGGTGACCTGGTAGCATACCAGCCAATTTCCGCGGGTACCGGGAATTCCAGTTACTTCGTAACCCTCACTATGGCTGGCGTTGAGGCCGATTATGTACTAACGATCTTCGAATCACTGGATTTTTCCGAGATCTCCTATTTCAGCCAGCTTATGAGTAATCTGCATCGTACCGGATTACCCGTAGCTGCTCCCTTGAGCACGCTGGATGGAATGACTACCACCATTCTACGCGGTAAACCGGCAATCCTCATGCCTCGCCTGCCAGGAAAATCCATTGCAAGTCCCGATCACAACCAATGTCGTCTGATTGGCGCCGCGCTATCCAACTTGCATTCTGCCAGCTTACCGGTTCATCTTAGCCGGGGAAATCAGTTCGATGTTGCCTGGTTCAAGAGTTCACGTGATGGACTGAGCTCCTTCCTTAGTGGAAATGATTTTCAACTCCTGTGCCGTTTCATCAACGAAATAACCGACTTTAGCGCCAACCATGGCCAACGCATTCCCGGCGGGATCATCCACGGTGACTTACGCAAGGATAACGCTCTGTTCCTTGGCAATGAGCTTTCCGGAATTATTGATTTTTATCATTCTTGCGACGATTTTTTTGTACTCGATTTATGCATCACCATTAATGATTGGTGCCATGACGACCAACAGTGTTTCGATCCCGGTCTTTATCACGCTCTACTGGACGGCTATCGCAGCCAGCGGGCGCTGTCAGAAGTTGAATTACTATCCCTGCCCACATTCCTGCGAGTAGCTGCTGCCAGGTACTGGATTTGCAGTTCCCTGCTGGTCCAGAGAGGGGAAGCGCAGAGTGATCCGGCAGAATATCGGAATATTCTGCTCGCCTGGTACGGGGAGAACCTGAATTTGCTTGCCTGAACGTCCCGGCATCACGGCGATGCTAACGCATGCATTACGCTGGCGATCTTGGCGGGTTGATGCGGCGGTTTAAAAAAACCCTGATAACGACCATCCGGAGAAATCACCACAATGCTGGCACTGTGATCCACCAGATAGCTACCTGGTTCCTCACCGGGTACTTTACCGAATGCGATGTTAAGTTGCGTGGCAAGTTTGACGATCTCATCAAATTCACCGGTAACACCTATAAACTTTTTATTGAACGCCGGGACGTAATCAGCCAGGATCTCAGGTGTATCCCTTTCCGGATCCACCGATACCAATGCAATTTGCCATTTGCTGGCGATTTCCGGTTCCAGAAGTTTGATCGCCTTATTCATTACAGCCAGTGTGACCGGACAGACATCGGGACAATAGGTGTAACCAAAAAACAGTAGCGACCAATGTCCCTTCAGATTTTGGGATTCAAATCGATCGCCACGGTGATCAATCAAATTAAAGTCCGAAATATCCCTGGCCTGACTCAATGGATAGTAGCCAAGAGAGATGTAGTCTCCTCGGGACATGGTCTTCGGCGACAGCAGGGATGCTGCAAAAAGACCCACAGTTAGTGCGATGAAGCCTGCGATCCCAATCAGGGTTCGTTTTACACTTGCTCTGGTTTCATCAGATTCCTGCTGCGCGGTCAATCCCTAACCTCCTGCAGCGACGTTGATGGGCATAAAATAATGATCCACTAACAAGCAGATAAACAAGAGCAAGAGATAGAGTATCGAGTAGCGAAATGTCTTGATCGGTGCTTTGGGATTCTTGCCTATGATCATCGCAATGCTCCAGTACAAGAATCCTGCACCTAATCCGAGCGCACCAACCAGATAGATGATATTACTCATTTCGATAAGATAAGGAAGAATTGTGATCATGATCAATATGATCGTATAGAGCAAAATATGCACCTTGGTATACGCCTCGCCATGTGTCACTGGCAACATGGGAATATCAGCTTTGGCATAATCCTCTTTCCGATCAATCGCTAATGCCCAGAAATGCGGCGGTGTCCATGCGAATATAATCAGCACCAGGAGCAATCCGCCACCATCAATGCTGTTAGTAACCGCAGTCCAACCAAAAAGCGGCGGCGCAGCACCAAACAATCCCCCAATAACTATATTTTGCGGGGTCGCTCGTTTCAGATACATGGTATAAATCACACCGTAACCAATCCAGGACACAGCATTGAGCCAGGCTGTCAAAGGATTCACCAGAAATGTCAGTATCATCATCCCGGTTAGCCCCGTTGCGGCGATGAATATTTTTGCATGCAGGATATCCACTCGACCCTGGGCTACCGGTCTGTTATGTGTCCTGGCCATCTTTGCATCAATGGTGGCATCAACCAGGTGATTCAGTGCCGCTGCTGAAGCCGCAACCAGCGCAATTCCGGTAAGCCCAAAGACAATCGTATTCAGTGGGACAAAATCAGGTGTCGCCAGAAACATACCTACCAGTGCGCACACGAGCATCAGCAATACCACCCTGGGTTTGCTCATCTCTATGTAGTCTCGCCAGTTCGCTCGATTATCTACGATGCCAGTTGATCCAGCCATTACAGATTTATCCATGATTTTCGAATTGGATACATTAACACAGGATGTTTCATGGTATCTATTATAGCTACATCTTCAGGCGTAATCGTCACACCATGAACCGATTCAGAAACAGGATGTTAACGGGTTTGGGTATACCGCAACCTCCCAAACGGGATACCTCTCCGTGCAATCAGCGGAAATGTTTCCCCTGCAATGGCACTATCCAGGAAGGTTCTGAGCAAGTGGATATTTTTGTCATGGCGAGTGATACGGCACACCGGCGGAGATTCCCGTTAGGAGTTCCAACGCAGTCACGACGTACACAGACCTTATGCAGACGTTCCCTGGCTGAGTTTCGATATCTTCAGCAAGCGTTTAAGATCTTGCAACATTGGTTTTCCCAGCTGATCAGCCGTAAATTCCATCATGATATTTCCCATTGGATCTACCAGATATACGCGATTCGTGGTTTGCCAATCAACACCGAAGATATCAGTGATGCTATCTTTATCCTCATAGAGGATACTCAGGAGAGGATAATCACTAGCTAGCAGCGATTCAAATTGTGGATTCAAACTGCCTTCACTCGATACATAGACGCGTTGAACTCTGTCTGCATCCTTGCCTAGCGCTATATGAACCTGACGGCAGTAGTAGAGCATCCGCTGACATGACTGGTCGCATTGGTTCCTACCCAGGAGCAAAAGGGTCCAGTGTCCATTGTGTTCAACAGTCTCGACACCAGTGAATCTCGAAAATGCGATTGGTGGAACGATGAGTTTGCCACGGTTGGTCTGCTTTAATGTAACCAGACCACTGCCGTGATAGTACAAAACCCATGCAGAAAAAATTGGCAAAACTACCAGCGCAACAATCGCCAGAAGTTTTATTCGAGAAGACAGGAGGCTCCTCTCAGACACCGGAAACATTAATCCACCTCTCTTTTAGTTTGCACTGAGAAGGCGCTCCATACATATGCGACCAGGACTACGATCGCCATGATAAACCACTGGATTGCATACCCGGTATGTTTCGCAGGTAGCATATTGACGACCGGCCAGCGACGCGGTAATGCACCCGGGCTTGATTCAGTCAACCGCACGATATACGGAAAGATCCTGCTTTTTGTATCAAGCGACATGATTAAATCCCGGAAATCCAGCTGCTGGATGACCTTCGGCCAACCGACATCCGCTCTCTCACGAGCCAGAGTAACCATTTCACCATGCGGTACATAGATCCATCCTTCGGCCTCCACCTCTGTTTCGATCCGGGCAATCTCGACGTGTTTCGTTCTGATCGGACCCATTTCTGTCCAGCCTCTGTTCACCAGAACCTGGTCCCATTTTGAGTCTGTGGACAATCTCATCGGACTGATCACTTCGTAGCCAACCTTGCCCTTGAGTACCCGATTATCCAGCAGGAATGTATGTTCATTGTCGTAGTATCCCACCAGTTTTAGATTCTGACCGGCTGGATACTGTTTGTCTGAATCCAGTGATCCAGGTGCAACCGCTGGAAGATTTCGCCGTCTCTCATAGTCATGTTGTAAACCTCTTTTTTCTTCCGCTCGCTGTATTTGCCAGTGGGACAGATTGAGGAAGACGGTTACACAAATCACACTGAAAGCTGTGATTCTCCAATTAAAACGGTACTGCAGTTTTAGCCCGGGATTGTGTACAAACAGTTTCATGAGTGATTATCTTTCATGAATGCTGACGAAAACGCGCTGTTTCAAGACTGAAGATAGTGCTCCCCTATAGTATAATGCCCAGGTCATGTGCATAAAGGCCAATGGTTATGTGGCTGAAAATTGTAATCGTCATGCTATTTGCGGGTATTCTGGCAACACTGAGCGGTGCTTTCTACACCTTGATGCAAGATCAGGGCAAGTCATCCAAACGCACTGCAAACCTGCTGGCGATTCGTGTCAGCCTTGCAGTAATTCTGGTCATTCTTGTTACCTATGGTGTTTGGACTGGTGAACTGGGTATTGCAGCACCCTGGCTAAAACCATAGCTAAAAGCAGGACTGGTCAGGTGGGTATGCACGATTCTAAATCATACATTCAGAAGCTACCGGTTGAAAACAGGACCCGGCCTGATCCCGTGCATAAACTAACTTCTGTAACTTAACTTCCCAGTATGTAGACAAATAGAAACAATCCTACCCAGACTACATCGACGAAATGCCAGTACCAGGAAGCCGCCTCGAATCCAAAGCAGTCGTCTGCTTTAAAGTGACCCTTGAATGACCGCAGTAACATGACGATTAACATAATCGTCCCCAGCGTAACATGTGCACCATGGAATCCGGTTAAAATAAAAAACGTCGTGCCGTAGATTCCTGCACTAAGCGTTAACCCGAGTTCGGTATAGGCTTCATGATATTCGATCGCCTGTAAGACCAGAAAAGCCATTCCCAACAATACTGTCAGAATTAACCAGCGAACCAGCTTGTTACGGTCGTCTTCCTTGATTCCGTGGTGTGCAAAAGTAACTGTTATACTGGATGACAGCAGTACAATCGTATTAATCAGGGGCAATCCGAACCACCCCATGGCGGCTTTGGCACCCGCAAACTGTGCTGGATCAGGAGTATTCAGGAGCGGCCACTGCGGAACGTAATTTGGCCAGATTAAATCGGTAGGTCCACGATTACCAACACCAGCCAGCCAATCGACAACGAACACCCGAACATAAAACAGCGCTCCGAAAAAGGCTGCAAAAAACATCACTTCGGAAAAAATAAACCATGCCATCGCCCACACATAAGAGCGATTCATCTGCAGACTGTTGAGTTTGTTATGGTTCTCCCGGATGACGAAACTGAACCACGCAAAAAGGGTAGTGATCATAATCACACCACCTGCGAGCAGCATCCAGACACCAAAAGAAGAATCTTCTTTGGCAGTCATGTCGTTCATGATATTGCCAGCTCCGAAAACGGTAAGAAATATACCCAGGGCAGCAAATATGGGCAATTTGCTACTTTCCGGCACGTAATAATGTTCATAATTCGCCATTCTGGTTTCTCCGTCTTCTTTTAATCCAGGCTTCTAGTCGCTGGCCGCTAATTGGGTAATGTCAAACAATGTGTATGACAGAGTGAATGTATTGATTTCCTCAGGAAGGTCCCGGTCAACGATAAAGCGCAGGGGCATATCTCTTTGTTCGCCTGCAGCCAGTTTTTGTTGCTTAAAACAAAAACACTCTGTCTTGTGGAGATATTCGGCAGCGCGAAAGGGTGACACGCTCGGTACTGCCTGAGCTACCATTTCCAGGTGCGACGGGTTTTTGGCATAGAAAGCCACCGAATTTAGTGCCCCTGGATGGACCTTGATTGATCTTTGTTCCGGTTTGAAAGCCCAGCTCATGCCATCATTATTATTCGCCATGAACTGAACTGTCACCCATCTGGACTCATCAATGACGGTTGCATCAGACTGTACATATTGTCCCTGGGTTTTACCGTTTAGTCCCGTTACATCACAAAACACATCGTATAGCGGTACCAGCGCGAATCCGAAACCAAACATCCCCACCACTACCAGTATCAAGCGTCTGACCAGGTGGCCTGATTTCTGTTTTATTTCTATTTGCCGATCTGAATTCATGGGGCTTACCTATTTCACAACCGGGGGTGTTGAAAACGTGTGATACGGTGCCGGTGACGGCAATGTCCATTCCAGTCCTTCAGCACCTTCCCAGACTTGTGCATCCGCTTTTTTGCCGCCTCGGATACATTTTATTACTACATAAAGAAATATAAGCTGTGACGATCCGAACAGAAACGCTCCGATACTGGAAATCATATTGAAATCGGCAAATTGCAGGGCATAATCCGGAATTCGTCTGGGCATCCCTGCCAGGCCAAGGAAGTGTTGCGGAAAGAAAGTGATATTCACACCGATGAAAGACAACCAGAAGTGAACCTTACCCATGGTTTCGTCGTACATGTTCCCGGTCCATTTCGGTATCCAAAAATATACCGCTGCAAACAACGAGAAGACCGATCCCGGCACCAGGGTGTAATGAAAGTGAGCAACTACAAAGTAGGTATCCTGGTACTGAAAATCAGCCGGTGCAATGGCCAGCATCAATCCTGAGAAGCCGCCAATAGTGAATAATATGACGAAGGCAATTGCAAACAACATGGGGGTCTCAAATGTCATGGAACCCTGCCACATGGTCGCCACCCAGTTAAATACTTTCACCCCGGTTGGTACCGCGATCAGCATGGTGGTGTACATAAAGAACAGCTCTCCAGCCAGTGGCATTCCTACCGTAAACATATGATGAGCCCACACGATAAATGACAAAAGTGCAATCGATGCGGTGGCATACACCATCGAGTCATAGCCGAACAGCTTTTTGCGAGCGAAGGTTGGTATGATGGCTGATATTACTCCAAAGGCCGGGAGAATCATGATATATACCTCGGGGTGGCCAAAGAACCAAAACACGTGCTGGAATAATACAGGATCACCACCACCGGCAGCACTGAAAAAGCTGGTCCCGAAATGTATGTCCATCAACATCATCGTGACAACTCCTGCCAACACCGGCATGACAGCAATCAACAGGTAAGCCGTGATCAACCAAGTCCACACAAAAAGCGGCATTTTCATCATCGTCATCCCTGGGGCACGCAAATTCAAAATGGTGACTACTATATTGATCGATCCCATGATGGATGAAATACCCATCAAGTGAACGGAAAAGATGAAAAAGGTGACACTCGGTGGTGCATATGTGGTTGACAGCGGAGCGTAAAATGTCCAGCCGAAATTCGGCGCCCCACCATCCATAAATAGCGTGGAGGCGAGCATCGTGAATGCGAACGGGAGAATCCAGAAACTGTAATTGTTTAATCTGGGTAACGCCATATCGGGTGCACCAATCA
>CAZNFE010000059.1:0-10951 GCA_964571945.1 uncultured Pseudomonadales bacterium | reverse complement strand
GACACTGGCTCTCTACCTGCCCGGTGCACCTGATGTGGGAATCGATTCCCAAAGTGTATAACCAAAATTCTCCAGGTGCCGTAATCCAAGCCACCAGCCACCGATATAGAGCCCCATACTGATCAGCAGCAATCCGGCAAGCGTGCGCAGCAAAGCGCCCGCAAACGGAATGAATTGCTGCAATGCTGTGCCAAACGCACCAGATATCAATCCCAATAATGTATAGGTTGTAATTCGTCCAAAATTGTAACTGAAGTTAGACAGCAGAATGGATCCAGGACCGCTTCCGTCCTGGGTGCTTCTCATTGCAAAGGCACCTACTATACCTCCGCACATGCCCGCGCAGTGTGGCGCACCCATCATTCCCATGAGAAATGCCGATAAGAATGTCATATCATCGGATGTCACTGTTCATCTTCTTGCTGTGAATCATCATCAAATAATATTTCAAAACCCTCGCGATCCAGGTCTTCAAATTGATCATTGTTAACCGCCCAGATAAACCAGGCTATTGCAATGCCGATCAGCAAGATACTGATCGGTACCAGCACAAATATTATTTCCATATTTCATCTCAATCCGTTGCTATTATCACTTCCGTCGGTCGTAACAACATAGCGCTGCCAGCTAAATCTTCATACGGCTCAAGCGCCAGGCGTTTCCGACTACAATCAACGAGCTACTGGACATTCCCAGCGCAGCTAACCAGGGAACAACCAGCCCCATCAGTGCCAGGGGTAACGCAACAAGATTGTAAGCCAGCGCCCAGACCAGATTTTGATGAATCACCCTCCTGGTTTTGCGCCCAAACTGCACCGCACGACCAATATCATTTACACGATTTGACAAAAGCACCGCATCCGTCTGCGCCTGCACAAAATCACTTGCATCTGCCATAGCGATAGATGTTGTTGCAAGACCAAGCGCTGCAATATCATTAATGCCATCGCCGACCATGACTACTTCCTGTTGACGATCCTCCAGCGATTTGATGAATTGCATTTTTTGCTCAGGTGAGACATCACCATGTGTCGAAACAATCCCAAGCTTTGCACCCACTTCTCCTGCGGTTTGAATTGCATCTCCTGTCACCATATGCACCTTGATTCCCATTGATTCAAGGTGTTCGATTCCAGCTAAACTATCCAGTCGAATCTGGTCAGCAATTCGAAACCACGCAACCGGAGATGACTGTGTTGCCATCAGGATCCAGATTCCTGTTCCACCTGGGCAAGCTATTTCCTTTCCAGGACAAGCGAATACCGGTTTACCAATCCGATACCAGCAACCATCAACGCAACCAGATACACCCCGTCCAGCGACCTGCTCGCGATTTTCCGCTGTTAGCCGTGAAAGACCTTCGAAAGCGCGGGCAACCGGGTGTTCAAGCCCATTTTCCAGGGCAGCGGCAATCTGCAGACACTCCTGCTCGGACATGTCAGCCGAAACAATCACCTGGTCAATCGTCAATTTCCCCTCGGTCAAGGTCCCGGTCTTGTCAAATACAACTTCCTTAACTGACGCCATTCGTTCAAGCACATGCGCTTTGGATACCAGAAATCCGATTCCGCCTAACCTGCTGGTGGCAACAGTCAAAGCTGCAGGTGTGGCAAGTGACAGTGCACAGGGACAACAAATAATCAACACAGACAGGACAACCGAAAAACCGTTGTCCGGGTCATTCATCCCCCACCAAACAGCACAGAGCGACGCTACCATAAGCACGAATACAGTAAATCTGCGCGCTACTGCATCCGCGATCGCAGCAATATGGGGTTTTTCTTGTGCTGCCCGTTCAGAGAGACGCACTATTCTGGATACTACACCCGCTTCAGCCGTCGCGGTTACTGATATGTGCATTGTACTTTCCAGGTTGATAGCCCCGGCGAATACGGGATCATTCTCCCGCAACCTGATCGGGATGGATTCGCCAGACAGGGCAGATTGATCAACAGTAGCTTTCTTGTCCAGCAACAAGCCATCAGCCGGTATTATTGCACCAGCACGAACCCGAATATGATCGCCCGGATCCAGATCCTCCACCAATACGATCTTCTCATCTCCTGCATTCTTACTCTGGTTTCCGGATACGATCAAAGCAGCATGAGTGGGAAACGCCGAGAGCAAATCATTGGCAGTTCGGAGACTGTGATAACGCGCCAGAAATTCCAGATACTTACCAGCAAGCAAAAAAAATACAAACATCGAAACCGTATCGAAATAGGTCTCTCCGGCACCCACTAGCGTATTCCAGACGCTGAATACAAACGCACTGGCCAATGCCAACGACACAGGCATGTCCATGCCAGGCACGCCAGCTCGCAACCCAGCCAGAGCTGAAACAAAGAAGGGTCGTGCACTATAGAGCATAACAGGCGTAACCAGCATCAAGCTCGCATAGCGGAACAGGTTTTTATAGTCCTCCGCCATCCCCTCAAAGGCACCAGCATACATGGAGAATGAGAACATCATAACTTGCATCATGACCAGTCCTGCCAATCCCAACCTCTTCAAGTGCTCTTTCTTATCCTGCTGGTACACCAGTCGTGCCGCACTGGGTTTGTATGGGGCTGCCTGGTAACCCAATTGATGTATGAGAACAAACAGCTGACTTACAGGAATCTTATCTGGTGCAAATTGTATGAAGGCACGCTGATTGGCGAGATTTACCCGGACGTTGGTTATTCCGGATTGGTTCCCCAGGTATTTTTCCAGTAGCCACACACAGGCAGCACATCGGATGCCACTAATTATCAAGCTTGCCTCGCTTAAATCCTCACTCTTCCTGGTCACAAAATGTCGTTGGGTTTTGGTATCGTCGAGATAACTGTAATCCAATTCGTTGTCGGTCTTGTTCGACAATCCCGGAGTAAGTAATGCGGTAGCTTTAGCTGTTTCCCTGAAGTGGTAATACTTACCCAGACCGGCATCAAGAATCATGGAGCTGGCCGCAAGGCAGCCAGCGCAACAAACAATCCGCTCTCTACCTTCAATATTCAGTTTCCAACGGCTACCCTGCGGCACTTTCAGACCACAGTGATAACATAATGTGCCATCGCTTTCCGGCGCACCATGTCGAAGCCTAATGCGATCAGTTTCTTTCACAGCGACTGAGCCCTATAAAGCCGTCGGCTTCATGATGACAGGTCCCGTTGCCGGGAGAATTACCTGCTCATGCAATCGCCAATTATTTTCACCATCCCGTAACTCAAGGTACCAACGACCGTTCAACGGTACCCCAAGATCACCATGATAGATGTTCTCGTCACCAATTTCCCTGGCCAAATACATTTTTAAATCCCTTGTATTATCAGTGGGATGGGAAAATTCAATTACCAATCTCTCTGCATAAATTTTGGGTAGAGTGACTACTACGCTGCCAGCCTTGGCGTCGAATTCGATGCGGGCTTCGACTCCCAATTTACGCGCCATCACATCACGATCCAACTGTCGATTGATGGTCATGCCATCCACATAATAACTGTCTTTTACCAGGTGATCGGCATCGTTCATTGCCAGATAGATCATCACGATACCGCCAATAACAGAACTGCATGGAATTGCAATCAGCACCCACGGCCAGATTTGATGATGCCACGGGACTTGTTTTTCATGCGCTAGCATAGATCACATGCCCAATCCGGCTCTGGTCAAACAAATACCAATCAAAACCGGACCTGCGGGCCTATGAAACTGCTTTCACTCGCCGTACTTAACCGGGTATCATCGGCCGCCTGAACCATAAACCTGATCTTGTAGTTAGTCTTCGTCAATGTTTCCGGATCAACCTTGACGCTGGTTGGTACATTTAGAACCTCTCCCGCTTCGACACGAACAGACTTCCGGGTAACAAGTTCCGCACCCTCAACACCCTCAACGTTGATGCTGAATTCATGCGCAAACTTTGACATGTTTAATATCTTGAGCGTATAGACGTTGAGGACATGCCCGTCTGCAGTCTGCTGATACAGCCTGACACGATCTCTGATCACATCTAACTCCACAGGTACACGGGTCGCCAGAACAGTTGAGAACAGGATCAACATCACCAGCAATGCCATCCCATACCCTATCAATTTGGGACGGAAACTGTTCCGCTTTGTCCCAGCCAACCTGTTTTCAGTAGTATATGAGATCAAACCCTTTTTATATGACATTTTCCCCATAATTTCATCACAGGCATCGATACACAAAGCACAGTTAATACATTCATACTGGAGGCCGTTTCGTATATCGATGCCGACGGGACATACCTGTACGCACATAAAACAGTCGATACAATCCCCCAGTCCAATTTCAGCGGGATTCTTGCCCTTCTTTCTCGCTCCTCTGACTTCACCACGCCGCTCATCATAGGAGACGATTAGTGTGTCTTCATCAAACATGGCTGATTGAAAACGCGCGTAAGGGCACATATAGAGACAGACCTGCTCTCGCATCCAACCTGCATTGATATAGGTCGTGGCCGTAAAAAAGAGCACCCAGAATGCTGGCACCATTGTGACCTGCCAGGACCAAATATCGGCAACCAGTTCACGCATTCCATAGAAATAACCGATAAAAGTTAACCCGGTTATGAATGCGAATCCAAGCCACATGGCATGCTTTATAATTCTTCTAGACAACTTTAGGACAGACCAATTTTCACGATCTATACGTATTCGCTGATTTCTGTCCCCTTCAACTAATTGTTCAGCCCACATGTAAATTGCAGTCCACACTGTTTGTGGACAAGTGTATCCACACCATACTCTACCCAACCAATTAGTGATGAAAAAAAGCAAGAAAGCGGCGATCATCAACACCCAGGCGAGTAACGCCAGATCCTGCGGCCAGAAGGTGATCCACAGAATGTGGAATTTTCGTTCAGGCAAATCAAACAAAATTGCCTGCCTACCATCCAGATTCACCCAGGGAGAAAGGAAATAACCTAATAACAAGGGCCAGCCAGTGTACAGTCGAATTCGCTGAAAAAAACCTTCAATATGACGAGTGTAAATTTTCTCCCTTTTTTCATAGAGATTGTAAACGGTAGAACTTACATCAGAGGTAATGAGCTTCGCAGATTTGTTGTCTGGCGAAGTAACTTGTTGGCGGCTGTGTTTTGAATTTTCCGATTGTGAAGCTTTCACATCATGCCGGTCTGTTCCAACATCATTTGATGCACCTGGATCTGTTTTCGACACTCCGGTCATTTCAGGATTGCTGACATATCAATTGAGGGGTTCTCGGTTAGATAATCCGTAAATATAACCCGCGAGAATATGCACTTTGCTCTCACCCAGTTTGTGCTTGAAACCGGGCATTTCTCCATTCCTGCCATTCTTGATGGAGAACTCAATACGCGTCCTCGAATTTCCATACAGCCAAACGCCACTGGTCAGATCCGGAGCACCCATGACTGCCTGACCTTTGCCTTCTGGACCGTGACATGCAAAACAGTATGTTCCGAACACAACCTTACCCCGTTCTACTGCACCCGGATCTGCTGCCCGGTTAGTCAAGCTTAAAACGAAGGCTGCCACATCGCGGATACCCTTCTCATCGATAATATCTTTCCAGGCTGGCATGGCAGCTTTTCGCCCATTCAGAATTGTCTGCTCGATGTCGCTCGCCGCACCACCCCAGCGCCAGATATCATCAGTTAGATCAGGGAATCCGAATCCACCCGCAGCAGTTGACCCATGGCATACCGAGCAGTTGCTGGCGAATAGCCTCTGCCCCATCTTGTTTGCTGCCGGATTCAGGTGGAGCTCTTCTATCGGCAGTTGACTGTATTTAGCGAACAAGGGTTCATACTTCAACCTGCTGGCTTCCTGGGCTGCTGTTAATTCTCCTGCAGATGTCCAGCCCATGATCCCGGGAAAACTACCCAAACCTGGGTACCAGGCCAAATATCCAAGGGCATAGATAATCGAAAGAACGAATAACCAATACCACCACGCAGGCAGTGGGTTATCGTACTCTTCGATACCATCGTAGTTGTGACCAGTAGTTTCACCAAAACTCTTGCCTGCTCGTCGGTTCAACTGCAGCACCAGAAAGAAGAATACTATCGAACCCACACTGCCAATGATTACAACCCAACTCCATGCCATGCTCATTCAATATTCTCCAACTCAGCAGATATATCGGTTGCCTCCGAAAAGGGCAACATGGATGCTTCTTCAAAGTCCTTTTTGCGATGTGAACTGTAAGCCCAAAAAACCACCGACAGGAATGCCACCATACAGAACACTGTGGCTACCCCTCTTAAATCGTTAATATCCACTGTTGATCTCCTAACGCATTTCCTTGATTAACAGACCCAGTTGCTGCAAGTAAGCTATCAAAGCCTCTGCTTCTGTCTTCCCAGCGACCATTGTTTTTGCGCCGGCAAGATCATCATCTGTATAGGGGACTCCAACCATCCGTAATGCAGCCATTTTGTCCGCTGTAATTTCTTCATTGAGGTGATTCTCAAACAGCCACGGGAACGCAGGCATATTGGATTCCGGTACCACCGCCCTTGGATCATACAAGTGCGCACGATGCCAGTCATCGCTATATAATCCCCCAACTCGAGCAAGATCGGGTCCGGTTCGCTTGGACCCCCACAGATGCGGATGGTTATATACCAGCTCGCCCGCAACTGAGTAGTGCCCATATCGTTCCACTTCGGCCCGCAGTGGTCGAATCATCTGGGAATGACACACATTGCATCCCTCACGGATGTAGATATCCCTTCCTTCCAGTTGCAGTGCAGTCAAGGGTTGCAGACCCGTAATGGGTTCTGACGAGACCTTCTGCGCCATCAGCGGAATGATTTCAATCGCGCCGCCAAAACTTACGGAAATTAAAATCAGCACGATCATCACACCCAGGTTTTTCTCTATGAATTCATGAATCATGCCGCACCCTCCGATTCTTCAGGATCCGTGGTTGCAGTTTTCAGAACGTTGTATGCCATCAACAGCATGCCTATCAAGAAGATAGAGCCACCCAGAAATCTGACTACATACCCGGGGAAACTTGCTTCAACCGATTCAACGAAGCTGTATGTCAGGGTGCCATCATTATTTACTGCCCGCCACATTAACCCCTGCATCAATCCGTTGATCCACATGGATGCGATGTACATAACAGTGCCTATCGTCGCCATCCAAAAGTGCAAATCAATCAGTTTTCTACTGTGCATCTGCCCTTGCTTTCGACCAAACATGATAGGTACCAGATGATACATGGTGCCAATTGACACCATAGCCACCCAGCCCAGAGCACCTGAATGTACATGTCCGATGGTCCAATCCGTGTAATGTGACAGCGCGTTAACCGATTTAATCGCCATCATCGGTCCCTCGAACGTAGACATACCGTAAAACGAGAGTGACACAATCAGGAATTTTAATATCGGATCAGTTCGCAGCTTATCCCAGGCGCCGGACAAGGTCATAATTCCGTTTATCATACCTCCCCATGACGGAGCGAGCAGAATCAGTGACATCACCATCCCCAGACTCTGAGCCCAGTCCGGTAGGGATGTATAGTGCAGGTGATGCGGGCCGGCCCAGACATAGATGGCAATCAGCGCCCAAAAGTGTACGACCGACAACCGATATGAATATACGGGTCTCTCAGCCTGCTTGGGAACGAAGTAATACATCATGCCGAGGAAACCGGCAGTGAGAAAAAACCCTACCGCATTGTGGCCGTACCACCACTGGACCATCGCATCCACGGTTCCGGCATATATTGAATAGGATTTGGTAAACGTCACCGGAATCGCAAGGCTATTGAAAATATGCAGAATAGCAATAGCGATAATGAACGCCGAGAAGAACCAGTTAGCCACATAGATGTGTTTCGTCTTGCGACGGGCTACGGTTCCGAAAAAAAGCACCGCATAGAGAACCCAGACTACTGTGATGAGAATATCAATCGGCCATTCCAGTTCCGCATATTCTTTACTACTGGTGATACCCAGAGGCAGCGTTACGACTGCCGATACGATTACTGCCTGCCATCCCCAAAAAACCGTTGCAGCAAGATAGTCTGAAATAAGTCTTGTCCGGCAGGTTCTCTGTACGATAAACAGCGAGCTGGCAAACAACGCACAGCCACCAAATGCAAAGATCACCGCGTTGGTGTGCAGAGGGCGCAGTCGGCCAAAACTCAGCCACGGTGTGTCCAGGTTCAATGCGGGCCATACCAGCTGAGCAGCGATTATCACGCCAACCAGCATACCAACTACGCCCCACACGACAGTCATGATAGCGAACTGCCGCACAACCTTGTAATTGTATTCGGGATGATTGTATACGGTCGTCATAGGTAGTTATTCCATTGCAACAAATTCAGCATTCATGAGCGAAACGAACCGTCGTCTAACGATTTATCAGGCCTACAAAATGTTAGCAGCGAGCGGTATCTGTCAGACCCCTGGATGGCGCCGAAGTGAACTTAATTTCTGCACTCATTCCCCCGGCATTTCGATCAAAAAGACTGCTACTCGACTCCTGGCTGAACATCCATGCATCACAATGAGTACACATTCTGTTCCTGAACCTGGGCACACGGGCATATTGTGCAGTCTCCGGAATTTGACTGGCGCAATTTTATGGGAATTCACAGTATTGAAACAGGTATTTTTTGAATTATTCGAGCTCACCTTGTCACCTCGCAGTAATCCTGGCTCGAATCGTCGTTACACACCATAGTCTTACACTTATAATTTCACTACAATCATGCTCTTGAACAGGGACTGATCTTTTTTACCCGCCTGGAGATCCAAGCAGTCTAATGTCGCAACTATTACTTTTTTTCTGGCAATTGTGTTTGCTCCGTACCAGTCCGGAGCGCGCACCGGTTTCAACTGGTTCGATGAGTTTCATCTTCATCATCTATGTGATCACTTCCACGACGCTTATGTCCATTTCAAGATCGGGGAACCGGTTTTCTGATGCAATTCAATTGGTCCTTCTGGGCATTGTCGTTCAACTAAGCTGCATTTGGATGCTGCTGATATACAAACGAGTGTCATATCGCTTCCCGGCGACCCTGGTCGCTCTTCTGGGTACCAATTCACTACTGATTGTATTCATGATTCCGCTCAATCTCGTCATGCTGGCTATCGACGGCCATACGCTGGATCTGCTAATGGAAACATTCTACTGGATACTTTTCTTCTGGTGGATAGCCGTGGAAGGTTTCATTCTATACAAGACAATAAACGTCAGCCTGATGCTGGGAATCACGCTGGCTTTTACTATTGAGCTGGTTTCCCTGATCACGACCAGCACTTTCTTGCCGACTTCCGTGCAGACAATAAGCCAATCATGAATCTTCATATACTGGGGATCTGCGGCACACTGATGGGTAGTATTGCATTGCTAGCCAGGCAATCAGGCCATCAGGTTTGCGGAACAGATGAAAACGTTTACCCGCCGATGAGCAAGCTACTCTCTGATGCCGGTATAAAAGTGATGAGTGGTTTCCAGCCGAAACATCTCAGCCCTCACCCGGACCTGGTTATTATGGGTAATGCCAACTTACCGAGAGGGAATCCAGCGGTAGAATACGTGCTGAATCAAGGTCTGGACTATGTCTCCGGGGCTGAATGGCTGGCACGATATATCTTGAAGGACCGATGGGTTATTGCCATTGCCGGAACCCATGGCAAAACCACCACAGCAAGTATGGTCGCATGGATACTTGAATCTGCCGGTTTAAATCCTGGTTTCCTTATCGGCGGATTACCGGGCAACTTTCAGGAATCCGCCAGATTGGGTGCGCCACCTTTCTTTGTCATCGAAGCTGACGAGTATGATACTTCCTACTTCGACCACAGATCCAAGTTTCTGCATTACAAGCCACGCACCGTGGTCCTGAATAATCTCGAATTTGATCATGCGGATATCTTCCCGGATCTGGCTGCTATCCAGGAACAGTTTCACCTGTTGGTTCGCAGTATACCGGGATCGGGAAAAATTATACGACCGGAGCAGGACCCTGCCCTCGACGTTGTAATACATAAAGGTTGTTGGACACCGGTAGAAAACTTTGCCTGTCGCCTGCCAAACACTGACTGGACGGCAATACCCTTGTCTGATGACTGCAGCAGGTTCGATATCGTCTTCAAGAACAACTGTCCTGGCACCGTCAACTGGGAACTGATCGGGCAACACAACATGAACAATGCCCAGGCTGCGATTGCTGCAGCCCGACATGCTGGAGTAAAACCTGAATTAGCGATTGATGCGCTGAATAGTTTTACCGGTGTGAAGCGTCGCATGGAGTTTCTGTTTGAGTCCGAATCAACGCGAATTTATGAGGATTTTGCACATCATCCGACCGCCATAGAAACTACCCTGAATGGCCTGCGAGCATCAGTTGGCAGCGACCAGATCATCGCGGTCATAGAACCGGCATCCCATACTATGAAGAAGGGTGTGCACCAACACACCCTGGCTGCCGCCTGCCGTGCAGCCGACAGCGTGATGTGGTTCAAACCGGAAAACTTGTCCTGGTCACTCGAGAACCTGGTTCAGTCCGATCAGGATCGATTCTCCATGCATGACTCTATCGATGAGTTGGTAGACCGATTGACAGATTACATCCATGGTTCTGCAGGAAAGCAGCATATACTGATTATGAGTAATGGCAGCTTCGGCGGAATTTACAGCAAGTTGAGAAACAAACTTGCGCTATGAAACTACTCTTCAACGTAGCGTAAAAACCGGGGTAGTGTATTATGCCTGTTATAAGAGCAAGAACCATCTCGATTGTCCTCGCCTGCCAGTCCCAGTTAGTCACCGGCTGCGAGCCAGAGGTGGCAAGCAAAGCAGCGTGTGAGCAGCCGGGATAGCGTCCACGGGTTGATTGGACCTTCACTGACGCCTGAGATTATGTCGACCCTGGCCGATCCGGAAAAACGTTTCACAACTGGAGCTGACAGACAGACCAACAATGGATC
>CAZNFE010000058.1:0-11041 GCA_964571945.1 uncultured Pseudomonadales bacterium | reverse complement strand
TTCCGTCCTTCGATCGCGATGTACTCTTCGCTCCGGCCCGAACGCAGGTGCATCATGCTCTTCTGTAAAGACATTAGAGTAGAGGTGAGCCACCCAGGATTGGCCCTCCTGGGTCCTTCGCAGGAAGCGAATTCCATCTGCTATGAATGGTGTAACAACGTTCCAGAAAAATTGGGGATAGCCCTCTCTTACATCGGACACCGATGAGTAGCCCATTTTATCCAGCTGGTCTGTTTCCTTGAACTCCTGATACAGCCGGGAAATTTTAGTCATATACTGGGGGTCTGCGAGTTGGCCGATTAGGTCAGCAGCGCGCAATAAACCCGGAAGATCAGTACTCTCCTGGTGGTCGCTTTCGGCCGGAACTGGAAATCTCGTGCGTTCAATGAATCGGCAGACAGTTTCCGGATCTATGTGATCATCATGCTCGAAGCGTTCTCGCACATAAATTTGACCCCGATCAACATGATATGGCGTCAGGAAGGCATCGGTGGCACCGGAAGGTGGTGCAATGGTGTCCATCTGCTTGTTGATCGCATACCGGCCGTTTCGATCTGCACGGCAGATTCCCCTCACATAACCGACATCGTGATTTAACAAGGCAATAACGAAGTGTAGCCAGTCGGAGGAACGTACGGAGCCCTCCATATAGATCTTCCCGGTCAGTATTTCCTGACCGACTATGGTCACCAGCATCGTATGGTTGATGTCATGGTAGGGCGCGTCGCTGTTGGCGATGACCTCAAGAGCCGTTCTCGCATTGCCTGCCAGGATTTGAATGTCAATTTCATCTGTACCATAGATATCGACATACTTCTGGAGGATCTGTTCGATAAAACTATCGATAACTATGGTTATTGGATTAAACATGTACAACTCCATCATCCTGGTTCGAAATCAATTGAGTGCTCCGGATTCGCGTGAAAACTGACAAAATACGTAATCGTAGCGCATTTTCATCTTGCGATTTCAACGATCAGCCCGTCAAGCAGATTTTGCCCGAAACGTAGTGAATTGACGACCAAATAACATGAGTAAATTAGATTGAAAACCAGATTCATAATGAATATAATTCACTTAAAGGTCGCAGGATTCGGAAATGATTGAGAAGAGGCATCTGAAAACACTGGTTGCACTGCGGGACACAGGCAGTCTGGTAGAAGCTGCCGAGAGGATGTTTCTCACTCAGTCTGCATTGTCCCACCAATTGAAGGATCTGGAGGACAGGTTGGGATGTTCCTTATTCATCCGGAAAACCAGACCCCCCCGATTTACCAGTGCCGGGCGCAGGCTATTGCTGTTGGCTGATGAAGTATTGCCGATGATAAAGACCGCAGAACGTGATCTGGCCAGGCTTTCCGGAGGACAAACGGGACGGCTCTACATCAGCATCGAATGCCATAGCTGTTTTCAGTGGCTGATTCCGGCAATAGACCGGTATCGCAACCATTGGCCGGAAGTAGAACTCGATTTATCCGGGGGCTTCAATTTTGCGCCATTACCCGCACTGGTCAGAGGTGACCTGGACCTGGTCATCACATCTGATCCAGTCGAAATACCCGGGCTGACCTACTTACCCCTGTTCAAGTACGAGGCATTGCTCGCAATCAGTAAAGACCATCGGTTGAATTCAAAATCCCACATTGAACCCCAAGATCTGATACCGGAGACATTGATTACGTATCCGGTGGATCGAAATCGTCTGGATATTTTTACCCGGTTTTTGGATCCGGTGAACATCGAGCCAGCATCGGTAAGAACTGCCGAATTAACGGCAATGATGCTGCAGCTGGTAGCGACCGGGCGTGGTGTCGCATCTGCTCCTAATTGGGCACTCACCGAATACCTGGAGAAAGACTACATCGTCGCGAAGAAATTAGGCAAAGATGGTCAGTGGGCAATACTGTATGCAGCTCTGAGAGAAGATCAGGCGTCCAGCCCGTTTGTTGAGGACTTTATCGCCACGGCAATCGATACCTCTTTTGAAACGCTGAGCGGAATCAGTCCGATTGTTGGTGCAAAAACAACCAGCACATAAAAAAACCCCGCCATATAGACGGGGTTTTCCATTTCTACGTATGGGGAGCAATCTCCAATAAGACGTTGCTAGCAACGCTTACAGAAGGCTCCCCATTTAAACTGACTATTGATGGGATCACCTCCTTATACGTTCAGGGAACCAATCGGCGCGCAGCGAGATCTCCCCTGGTAAGAATGCTCAGCGCGTTTTCCATCATCGAATCAGTGTTATCCGGACAGGAACTGGTTAGCGGCTTTATATATCACCTTGGTCATGCTGTCAAAAAAAACTTTGCATTACACCGGATCTGTATCGATTTTTGTTATCAGACCTCGTTGTCAATAGCATCACCGACCCCTCATGGAATCAGTATCTGTTCCCTCCAATCCTCACCCTCCAGGTCATATTCGCGGCGATCATGGATGCGATCAGGGTTGGAAAGATCCAGTTGATCAATGTGGGTAGCTACCAATGCCAGCCCCGTAGCCGTGTCAGGCGCGAGCATTTCATCTGGATCCGGATACTTTTTCTTCAATTCGCTGATACCTTTCAGCAGATCCTGTCTCGAGGTAATCGCGCTACTTTGCGGCATCACTTCATGGTAATAATAGTCCATGTATTTGCTGCCTGCCGGTCGCGATTGCCAATTTCGCTTAATGACGTCGTGATCAATCCCGCTCACTGTCCCGGATAATCGATATTGCCGTTGCCTGGTCGGGTAGAATAGCAGCAATTCATAGGCACCATTTGTTTTCAGTTGATCCCATTTGGGGCTGGTTCGATTCATGTATACCCCAAATCGATTCCCCACAATCTCCCTGAGCACCAGTGTTCTGACACGTGCCTGCCCGTTAGCTTCAATGGTGGCTAGAAAACAGACATCAGCATTCGGATCGGATGAATTTCGAGCCGCATCGCGATCGGCGATGATTTGTGCGATAGGATTCATCTCGGTAGCCTCCACAGTACCGGCTGTGTGATTTTATTCATCAGCCGTTTCAAAACTGTCCGGATCAAAATCGTATTTTCCGAGCGTAAATCCAGCCGGTGGATCATCTCTGAACATGATTGCCCTGTTGTATATATAACCGTGACCCGTTCCCATCAGGGCGTCATGAATCATGCCGTCCGTGTCGCATTTTCGGGCTGCATCGAGCAGCCGCTCAAAACCGAAAATGAAGTTATCGGTATGCTTCTTCCTGATTGCAGTCCCAAAAAACAACTTATAGGCATATCGTTCGCCGTGGGCGAACTGAATGGTAAGCATCTGCCTGGAGAAAATTTCAGGGTCCCGCTGGCTCATGGCTGACCATAGCTCGGAGATTTTTTCCAGCGGGACCAGTCCTGCCCCGGCATCGCTCTGACTGGATATATAGAGGAATCCCATGATTGCACCAAGTTGCTGTTTGACGCTCTCTGCAATCTCCAGAAAAGATGTTTTTCTGGCATGCAGCTCAGATGCTTCAATGGAACGGGACTGAATCACGGCTTGCTCTGCAGATTGTTGGATAACTTCGTTTTGCTTGCTGATTGCCTGTGTATTCAGCATCAACTCCTTTTTCTGCAGAAAGTATCCGATTACCAGCCACAAAAATGCCAGGGGTGCGAATGCACCCTCCAGAAACTGGCCCAAAGTGTCTATGGGTTCGTCAAAGAAATGGTTCCAGCCGACGATCCGACTGACATAGACGCTAATAATCGCCAGATAGACAATCGTAAGCACCAGCCCTAGCCAGATACGCCAATCTCGGCTGTCGGGAGCCTGCTGATCCAGCATTGACCAACATGCAGCTTCGGAATCGGGACCGGGTCTTGCATCTGACGGCTCATCAGTTGATTTTTCTCGAAACTCGGTTTCGCGCATGCCTTGTGCAGGGTTTTCATTCATATTCTTTTCCTGGTTTAGGTGTAAAGAGGTATTTCGCGATTGTCAGCGGGTGATTGTCTTCGCCAGAAGCATGGATTTGTTTGCATATATCTTGACATGGACATGGCGCCGGGTGAAGTCTGCATATGCCTCAATAAATTCGTGCCACTCATAATCGGTCTGGACCGAAGAACTCAGAGTCAACCGCTCGCAAGTATTCTGTGTGGCTTGTTGCTGTGCTCTGACGATGCCATCTATCGACAGTCTGATGCAGGCTGGTTCTGAAACGGTCAAACCAATCAATATCCCTTTATATGCAACGGTAATCTCATGAATTGCTTGAGTATCAGTCAGATCCATTTGCCTGTCCGGTGGAAAGTGGCACTTTGTAATTCAGTTATGTAGAGAATACAGGTTCCCGACGAATCTCTCTAATGGATTACGCAGCGTGTCATATAGTATTATTGAAAGCGAAAACTCCCGGCTTTGCCGGATGATTGTGATTGCGGCCCGAATTCAAGCTCTAGCGACAGGAAACCAAAATGGATGATAAAGTTCAGAAAGTGAAAGAAGATGCCCTGGCAATTCAGGTAGGTCTCAAGAGTATTGGTGCGAATCGTGCCGTTGCACTGTCGGTGCACGTTACCCAGGAAGTCATCGCTGCAATGGAAGAGAGGATCACCAGAGTAATCGATCAACTGGATCAGATGTAAGTTTAGTCACTGTTGTTCTGCAGCAACAAACTGTCATAAGTTTGTTTTGTGATCTGATCTATGCACGCAAAATTAACCGCCATTTCAGGGTGAGCAGATAAAAAATTGCGGGTTTCTTCGATCGCCACACGAGTAGCAGCTTCAATAGGATACCCGTAGATGCCGGTGCTTATAGCCGGGAATGCAATGCTCCTGATATCCCTCTCAAGGGCCAGACTCAGACAGTTTCGATAACAGCTCGCCAGCAGGTGAGCTTCGTTATTATTCCCTCCCTGCCAGATAGGTCCTGCCGTATGAATAACGTAGCGAGCGGGTAGGTTGTAGCCCGAAGTTATTCGAGCTTCCCCGGTTGGACAGCCGCCCAGGGTTCTACATTCTGCCAGTAATTCGGGTCCGGCAGCTCGATGAATCGCTCCGTCAACACCACCACCTCCCAGCAGCGATGAATTTGCTGCATTCACAATCGCTTCGATTTCAAGCGTGGTAATATCGGCCATGAAAACGCTGATTTTTTGTTGGCCATCCATCTAATAATCCCGCTCTTGAAAGGATACACTATATCAGGATTTGAACCGGGAACGATGTTTCAATTGGAGGTTGGGAAGTTGATAAATGTGAATCCGGTGAGTGGTGCTTTGGGGGGTGTAGTTTCCGGTGTAGACCTGAACCTTGTGCTATCAGATGAAACCATGGAAGAAATCCACCAGGCACTGTTGGAATATGAGGTGCTGTTCTTCAAGGATCAGAATCTTTCTCCGGAGGCTCACACTCGTTTCGCCGCCTGGTTTGGGACACTGCAGTTGCATCAGGCGTATCCCCATGTTGAAGGCTATCCGCATATTACAATTCTTGAGAATGATCGGGAGAACCCGTCAAAAATAGAGCAGTGGCATGCTGATATGCCCTTCCGAAAGAACCCGCCAATGGGTTCGGTACTGCATGGAGTGATTATTCCGGAGGGAAGCGGCGATACGGTTTTTGCCAGTATGTCGTCTGCCTATGAGGGCCTTTCTGACAGCATGCAGAGATTTCTGTCCGGACTAACTGCTGTCCATGATTTTTCGTTTGGCTTTAAAGAGAGTTTGTCGGAACCCGGCGGCAGGGAAAGGCTGGCAAAAATGGTCGCTGACTACCCTCCGGTGGAACATCCTGTCGTGGCTGTACATCCAGTCAGTAACAGGAAGGGGTTGTATGTGAATGCACTGTTTACATCCGGAATCAAGGAGTTGAAACAAAAAGAGAGCGACGCGCTTTTGCAATTTCTTTTTTCGCATATGATTGCTCCGGAATTCACCTGCCGTTTCAAATGGCAACCGAATGCAGTCGCTTTTTGGGACAATCGAATCACCCAGCACAAACCGGTAAATGATTACTGGCCAGCGCATCGCAAGTTGCAGCGAATCGCTATTGATGGCGAACCGCTTGCATGAGTAATCCAGCTCACCAGGTCGCTGGTATCGTAAGGAAATTTACATATGACTGAAAAGTACAATGTGGTATTTGTCAGATTAGCCGACCATCAGGATCCGAAGCAGGTCAGGGTGATGCTGGCCAAAGCGCTGAAGACGGAAGAAACCAGAATCCAGACCTGGATTGATGCCAGAGCACCAGTGACATTACTCAGAGAAGTTGATCAAAAGACGGCCGAGCAGGTCCGGAAAGTCGCTTTGAAATGTGGTGCAATCTGTACGCTTGAGAAAAATCAACCCGATGAAGATGCTGGCTTGAGCCTGGTGCCAAAGAAGTACCGAACGACACAGACGTTTATCTGCCCGCAGTGTGAATATGAAAAAGAGATCCCTCTGGGAACGGACGTTGAAGTTTGTGACTCTTGTGGATTAGTGATTGCCAAATGGGAGCAGAAAATTACCGCTGACAAACGAAAGGAAGTTAGGCGTAAGAAATCACTGCGGGACGCGCGATTACAGGAATCCTCCAAGGAACATGAACTGCGCAAAAAAGCGGAATTGGAACGCTTGACCGGAGCAATAGCAGAACTCCGGCAGGAGATGCAAATCAAGGGTCCGGGTAGATTCTGGCAGTTCTTCGAAAAGTACACCTTGCCGGTGAGTCTGAGTGTCGCAACACTGATCATACTGGTGACTGTCACATCGTACTACTCTTACAGTCGCTATCGTGACAATTCAGATCGACAGGCTCTGCTGGTTCAAGAGCCTTCCGAGCAAATCAGGAGCCTGGCACCCGCTCTCGCTTCCGGTGCTTCACTGGAAGCCTCTGGTCACAGGCAACTCCTCTCGGAAATGGCTGATGTAGCAAATGCATTGCGTGGTCAGGATGTGTCCCGTGCAAGCGAAATGGGTGCGGCGGCGATCCTGATGTTAAAAGGAGCTGGATCAGGTCCGTTCATGCAACTTGCTGCCGATGCTGGAATTGCCCGCGTACCTGTGCTGCCAAAACCGGAAACTGCAACCAGCAGTCGAGCCGGCAGACATGTCGCAGGTACTGATATGCCGGGGGTGGAAGAGACTGCGTCAGTTAGTCTGCCGCCGCTGCTGTATCGGGAGAGTCCCACAGATTCATTGCTCGATCTGTTCGGAAAATCAGCCCGATCTGCCGGGGATTCAGGTGACAGGGATGCACTACCGATAGATGCGGTAGATCGGCTGAATGGTTCGAAATTGATGGATCTGCTGATCTCTCTCAGACAGGATCCATTGTGGCACAAGTTCCTCGAACAACAGGCCATGCACCTGCTTGAGGAAGACAGGATTGAAGATGCCCAGGAGATTGCCATGCAGATCAGAAATCCGGCAATCAGAGCGCGTGTTTTTGTCGAGATTGCAGGTCGGCTGGTGCAACAGGAAAGGCCGCTCGAGATGAAAGTTTATAAAGCAAGAATAAGCATGGAGCTGGACCGGATGGGCAGCGCAGAGCAACAGGTCAGGTTTATCTCCTATATGACTGGCAGACTTGCTGAAGCAGGAGATGACAGCCAGCTGGAAAATGCTGTCGATCAGATCGAAGAGCGGATCGAGGAGCATACTGAGAATTACACAAAGGCTATCCTTGAGTCGTATCTCGCAATAATCCAGATGAATGCAGGCCAGTTGGATCTGGCCAGCACGAGTCTGCAGCGAGCAGTCAAAACAGCAGGGAACATTGAGTCGAAAACGAAGCGTCTCAGTGCCTTTTCTCGTATTGCACAGAGATACTATGATGCCCGTGATACGACCATTGCCAATGCGATATTGAACGAAATTGCAAGTATGGCAGCTAACGGGTTGAGAGCCGATGAGCGAACCAGGGTTATCGCTGAGGTTGCATTGGCGCAAGGATATGTGGGTGATTTGCCCGGCGCTTTTCAGTCCATCAAGAACACCCGGGATCCAGGAACACGGAATCAGATTCTGAAGCGGTTAGTGCAATACCTGATTGGTGATACGGATTATTTCAAGGCCATGCAGGTTATTGATCGAGAATCGGAACCGCTGACCAGGAATAGCCTTTTGTTACAGTTGGCCGAAGCACTGATCGGAGCTCCGAACAATGAATTTGCCAGGCTGGTGTTGCAAAAAGCGGCTGTTCAGTCTCAATTGCTTGAAGATTCGGAACAGAAGTCATTGGAACTCAGTAAGATGGCCTGTTTGTTTGCCCGGCTTGGCGACAAAAAAATTGCCAGGTTGTATTTTAAACAAGCGTTGATGCCGCAGTGGACGGGTAGAAAAGGTGAAATAACCAGAGCAGCCATCGCCATTGATCAGGCCCATGCGCTCATGTTCGCGGAAAGCCAGCAGACGCTGGATTTGATGGAAGATCAGGTAATCGTAGAATCCGTAGAAACCACGTTAAGTTCAGCCAGGTTACTGAGTGGAAAGTTCTCTTTCGTTCCAGCCGGATAGCAAACGTCGTAGTGCCGAGATGAACAAAAGAGGTTGATCCAGAAAGAGATGATGATGGGCCCCCTGAATGAGTTTTATGTCGTCTTCTGGTACCAAAGTTTGTATGTAGGCCCTGATATCTTCAGGGAAGAAGCGACTCTGATCAGCATAGATGATACCGATTGGGCAGGTCAGCCGTTTTAGCATCTCACCCGCGTTGAGAACCGTGTTGGAGAGGTCTGGCATTTTTGAGAAAACTCTCTGATCTA
Source organism: uncultured Pseudomonadales bacterium (assembly GCA_964571945.1). Classification (GTDB taxonomy): domain Bacteria; phylum Pseudomonadota; class Gammaproteobacteria; order Pseudomonadales; family Azotimanducaceae; genus JASJXV01. Next base: position 2,333 of record CAZNFE010000058.1, on the reverse strand, counting down.
ACTTCCAGCACCAGCCATCGGCCGTTTCCATCACAGAATGAGCGGCTATATAGTCGACGATAAACCGGTTTTCACAGGGTTGCGGTGGCCGCAGCCGAAAGCGCCTTGCCGCATCTCGTTGTGAAGGATAAAAACGGGCCGGTCTCGAATTGAGCCGGGGCGGATTGAAAACAGATCTGGAACCGGGCAGTCCAATGGCCGAGTCAGCGAGGACGATGGCTGAAATCCGGTCCGGGTATGAATGCGCGGTGCAGCGAACAAGGCGCCCGCCAAAACTGTGTCCGACCAGGATGCAGTGATCTTCGAAATCAGCGTCCGTGCAGACTGACATGATTTCCTCCACGAATTGCCCGGTACTATAGCTGGATCTGTGACCGCTATCTCCGGCACCGCTCAGATCAAGCGCTGCGATCCGGTATTCCTGCATAAGTCCCGGCGCAATGAAGTCCCACCAGTGTGCATTGGCACCGTGTCCATGCACGAATAACACGCCTGGTAGGTCCGCTCTGTGTTCAGACCAGAGCTGATAATGAATTGTGCAGCCATCGACCTGGATGTATCGATCAGAAAAAGGAATATCTGTCGCTTGCTGGAACCAGTCTGGAGGATTCGTATTCATCATATCGGATTTATTTTGCTACCAAAGGACAGGGAAATCCCTGCGCAGGATATCGATTATAACACTGAGCTTGCCTGAGAGGCTGTCCGCCCGGAGCACAATTGTGCACCAGTATAGTGCCGTAACGAATGGAACTGGTGCCAACCTGGTGCATTGTCCTGTTTGTGTCCGCTCTATATCAGTCTCTGAGAACAGGAATCCGGCGGGATTAACATCTTTTGGAAGATTGGCATGGCCTGTGCATTTCAGGGTCGTAAGCTGTTGTTGGCACTGGACGGGGCAGCCACCACATAGTTAGTCGCATGAATATGAATTGTAAATCAGCACAAATTTAATGAAAACGAACCATCTCAGGAGGATTCCAATGAAATCATCGCAACAGGTAAAGAGGCTGGTGTGGCTCTTGCCAATTATTATCTCGGTTTTCCCGGTTCATACATACGCAGCAGACACGCTCAGTGCAGGTGATACTGCCTGGATGTTAACCGCTACAGCATTGGTGCTGTTTATGACCATCCCGGGGCTCTCACTATTCTACGCAGGGATGGTCCGAAGCAAGAATGTACTGTCCGTATTCATGCAGTGTTTCGCAATAACCGGGTTGATGTCGATACTATGGGTAGTGTTCGGATATAGCATGGCATTTGAAGATGGGGGTAGCGCCAATTGGTTGGTTGGCGGTCTGGACAAGATGTTTCTGGCAGGAGTAACGGTTGACTCGTTGAGTGGCACGATCCCGGAAACAGTTTTTATGACCTTCCAGATGACTTTTGCTGTGATAACGCCAGCCTTGATGGTGGGTGCTTTTGCAGAAAGGATGAAATTTTCTGCCATGCTCTGGTTTATGGGGCTCTGGTTAGGACTGGTTTATGTCCCTGTTTGTCACTGGGTATGGGGTGGCGGATGGCTAGGTAACTGGGGCGTACTGGATTTTGCCGGTGGCACTGTGGTGCATATAAATGCGGGAGTTGCCGGATTGGTAGCGGCGATAATGCTGGGCAAACGTGCCGGATATCCTGCCACTCACATGCCTCCGCACAATCTCGGATTAACCGTGATGGGCGCTTCGATGTTATGGGTAGGGTGGTTCGGTTTCAATGCCGGAAGTGAGCTGGCGGCTGATGGTGTGGCCGGGATGGCGATGGCCGTTACCCAGATAGCCACAGCAACAGCGGCGTTGACCTGGATGTATGCAGAGTGGCTGATACATGGTAAGCCCAGTGTGCTGGGGATCGCATCCGGTGCAGTAGCCGGTTTGGTCGCGATTACGCCCGCTTCGGGAGCAGTCGGCCCCATGGGTGCTCTTGGTATCGGTGTTGCTGCCGGTGCAGGTTGCTTCTATGCGGCGACCAAACTGAAAAGAGTGATCGGGTACGATGATTCCCTGGACGTGTTTGGTGTGCATGCAGTCGGTGGCATAATTGGCGCCTTGTTAACGGGGGTCTTTGCAGCCAAAGGGCTCGGCGGCGCAGGATTTGCTGATGGTAACCTGACCATGGGAGCTCAGGTTACATCGCAATTCGTTGGTGTGCTTGCAACCCTTCTGTATACAGGAATCATTAGCGCGGTAATTCTGAAGGTGCTCGACCTGATTATTGGCTTGCGGGTAAACGCGGAAGACGAAGCACAGGGACTGGATTTAGCCTTACACGCATGACGAGGCTATCACCTCTTCTTTTTTTAGCTTCTCTAGCAGGTATTAAACACGCGGAGT
>CAZNFE010000057.1:0-11409 GCA_964571945.1 uncultured Pseudomonadales bacterium | reverse complement strand
GACTCAATATGCCACCGTCCTCGCTACGGCCACAGTTCCCGGTCAGGCTCCTAGTATAAACACAAAAGGTCTGAATGTATGATATAAGGATTCACTGATAGTTGTGGTTTTGTATTTCCATGTGCCCGGCACAAATTCACAAATTATGTGCAAGCGTGATCCGAACAATGATGTACTGGTAATAATCAGAGATCTGGCTAGTGAGTAAAGCAAGGCAATCTGGTGCAATCCCAGACAGAATCAGAGGGCGGATGAGCGGGTACCCGGCCGCGACCGACAGCAGTTTCCAGGGCATCAGAGCCGCAGTACTGATCCCAATAGTGTGTGGTAAAGAGCCGGTTGTAGTTCTTACCCTGAGAGCCGACGGACTGTCCAGTCATGGTGGTGAAGTCGCGCTGCCGGGAGGTAAGTACGACTTTGAAGATGGCACACTGCTGGTAACGGCCTTACGAGAAGCTGAAGAAGAGATCGGATTACCCCGGGAAGAGGTGGAAGTGGTCGGACGACTGAAGCCATTTATTTCGAAACACGGCTTACAGGTCACGCCTTTTGTGGGCCTGGTACCCGAGGGTATAAAACTCACACCCAACCAGCATGAACTGGAAACGATTTTCCAGGTTCCGGTGGATTATCTGTGTGCAGATCCGCGCACCTCGACTGAGGAGATTTTTCGACATGGTGTGCGGTTGCGAATGCCTACTTATTATTATGAAGGGCACAAAATATGGGGGCTTACCGCCATGATTCTGGTTGAATTTCTAAACGTGGCATTGGATGCAGCGGTTCCCTGACACGCTTCCGGATCTTTTGCTAGAATGGCGCCTCTAATTTTCGCAATGGAAAGAAGCATGATCTATAGCCTGGGAGATAAGTGCATTGATATCAGGGGAGCAAATTATTTTATAGCGAACAGTGCATCGGTTATCGGTTCGGTCATCATGGGTAACAACACCGGTATCTGGTTCAATGCAGTAGTCCGGGGCGATAATGAGACTATTACCATCGGAGCAGACTCGAATGTGCAGGATTGTGCTGTGTTGCATACAGATCCTGGATTCCCCCTGACCATTGGAAAAGGCGTTACAGTCGGGCACAAGGTGATGCTGCATGGTTGTGAGATTGGGGACAACAGCCTGATTGGTATGAATGCCGTGGTGCTTGATGGTACGAGAATAGGGCAGAACTGCCTTATTGGTGCCGGTACTCTGGTGACCAGGGGTAAGGAAATTCCCGATGGCTCGCTGGTGATGGGGTCACCGGGTAAGGTCATAAGGGCGTTGACCGAAGAAGAAATTCAGGAGTTGAGAGAAAGTGCGGAAAGGTACATTAGTAACGCCAGGCGCTATCGGGAAAGTGTCAGTATCACATCAATTCCCGACTACGCAGGAGATTCAATACACTAAACACTTTCCTTCTTTGCGGGCACGGCTTATATTGGAGTCGATCGAAATTAGGAAATCAGCCAGTTTTCCTGTATATTTGAATAAATACATTAACAAAAGCGCATAAGTCGTTGATTCTATATTTTTTTCTGGTAATGCGCTTAGAATATAGCTGATGTCTGGAGACGAGCTAAAACAAGTCCTGGTGCAATCGGGGATTCATCTTCTCACTGTACATCAACCGCTGCAAAAACTGCTCTCTCTTATTCAACAGGAACACTGTGAAAAGCAGGCATTGATTGACACCATTGAGTGTGATCCGATGCTTTTGCTGGAATTTGCGCGCATAGCTGCTGTTCATTCCTTGTCAGAATGGCATGAAAATCTCACCGTCGAATCTGCCAGAGTAGTCATCATCACGCTCTGTATCGAAATGTTACGCTGTGATTCGTCAGATGAAGAGCAGGTTCTGCTCGAGCGTTTCTGGTTGCAGTCGATGGCCATGGCGATTGCTGCTGAAGGTATTGTGCAGGACCTTGATGAGACCCCCGGACTGGGACCGGATGCGGCGCACACGGCTTATTTAACAGGTCTTCTGTCAGTCACCGGGCAATTCCGCTTACTCGCCAGTGAAGGTGAATCCTACCAGCAATATATCACACAGGATGAGGTAAATCAGGGCTTTGAGGTAGCAGAGCAGGCACTCGTTGAAGAAGCACAACGGTTTGGCAAGAACAGAATTGAGCTTAGCGCCGACCTGCTTGGTTCTGTTGACGATGAGGCATTACTGTCAGAAGCGATTCGTTATCACTGCCATTCATCGGACTCGTTAACAGACGCTCACTGGTTAATCAGATCGCTGGCTCTGGCAAGAGTTATTGCGCCCATTCTGCTATTGGCAGATAAGACCATAACGGAGCATTGCTACCTCAAATCAGAGCAGTTACTGGGTCTGGAAAAAGACCGGCTGGATAACATCGTCGCACGCGCTAGAGCACGTTTCGAGGAAAAGTGTCAGGAATTTGATATTTCGGGCATTCGAAGGTCGCCTGAGCAGCAGGAAATCGGTACCGATCATCTGGCGCCACTCAGAGGATCTGTGAGTGATGTTAGCGTCATTACAGCGATTCAAACCTACCTGGAGTGTCAACCTGGATCAGCCAATTGGTGGGGCAAAGTTGAAAAATCAACGCGGTTGATGTTTGGATTCAGAAATTGTTTCTGGTTCGATCTTGACAGCAATAATCGGCGTCTGATAGCGAGCAGAATTTGCCCTGACATAACAGGTTTCAGCGTCTCGATTAAGACTGCGCAAAGTATTCTTTCCCGCTGTGTACAGGAAAAGAGAATTGTCAGTAGCAATGAATTGCCGGATTTATCGGTGGTTGATCGGCAGTTATCACGACTGGCTGGAAATCAGGGTTTTATCTGCGTACCCCTGGAGAAGGCTTCAAAAATTGTTGCTGTACTGGTCTGTGGTGTCGGTGAAGACTCGGGCCTGCAATTGTTGGCCAATACTAACCTGATGGCACTTTTCTCCAGGTTGATCGTCAGAGAATACGGCACCTATGTATCGGCCCAGGGAATGGCGGAAGCACAAGGAGCCAGTATCGATCTGGACTACTACCAGCGACGTGCCAGGGAGGTAACGCATGAGGTTAATAATCCGCTGAGCGTCGTTCAGAACTACCTGAAAATTTTATCCATGAAGTTGGATGGGAACGCTTCAATTCAGGCAGATCTCACGACTATCAGTGATGAAATTAATCGAATTTCGGGAATCGTACAGAAATTCACAACCTTCGGTACGGATGCCGATTCCGGCAAGCGCACAGCCAGCGTCAATGAAATAATTGGTGATCTCGTCAGCATCTTCCAGGCTTCATCACCTGACATTAAGTTTGTGCTGCAATTGGATGAGACGGTGCCCGATATCAACCAGAGCCGAGACGCGATCAAACAAATCCTGGTTAATCTTCTCAGGAATAGTGTGGAAGCACTCGACGAAACCGGCTGCATCGTGATTGGCACGGCAGGTAGGATACATGTTGGAGGCTCACGGTATGTGGAAATCAGCCTATCGGATGACGGTCCTGGAATTCCAGAGCAGGTGGAGGCCAGACTATTTCAAGAAGTTGATACCGGGAAGGGGATTGATCACCAGGGGTTGGGTTTGAGCATTGTGAAACAATTGCTTGATGAGATGAACGGTCTGATTACCTGTCGCAGCAGATTGGGAACAGGGACGGATTTCCAGATCCTGATACCTCACATCGACAGCGAACAATGACATGGTTTTAGTAGTGTGAAAACAAATCACAAAAGGATGCGGGGAAGATGAATCAGAATGGTGAAGCGATGATTTCAACGAGAGTTTTGATTGTTGATGATGAGCCGATTCAGCTCGAGAGTTTGAAAGAGATGGTTGCTCTTTCCGGCTACCAGGTGGAGGCGACCTCCAGTGGTTTGGATGCGATCGATTATCTGCAGAAATACACCTTCGAGGTAATGTTACTGGATCTTAACATGCCGGACTTGTCCGGCTACAACGTGATCGACTTTGTCAGGGAACACAGTATCGAAGTAAAAATTATCGTTGTCAGCGGAGAATCCAATTTTGATGCAGTGACCAGAGCACTCAGATTAGGAGCCTATGATTTCATAAAGAAACCCTACGTGCCGGATGAGTTGCTTGCCACCATGAAAAATGCTGCCCACCGGATGGGATTGGAAGCTTCAAATAATAGAATACGAGAGAAACTCGAAAATTCGGAATACTTGCATAGATTCATCGTTGATAACTCGCCGGACGTGGTATTCATGCTGGATGCGGAAGGAAAGTTCACCTTCCTGAATGACACCATCTATACGTTATTGGGATATGACAAAAATGAATTACTCGGTGAACATTATTCGGCAATTGTTGCCGGGCAGAGCGCCGATCAGGCGAGATACGTTTTTATGGAGCGACGCTCGGATGAACGTAAATCAAGACATGTCGAACTCAAATTCCGGTGCAAGGACCAGACCGAGTACAAATATTTTGATACCAGTTCGATGGCTATTGATGTGAAGGCGCCTGCTGATGCTGGTGCAAATGTCACAGTAAAAGGAACCTATGGTGTGGCTCGAGATATCACGGAGCGAAAAAAGGCAGCTGAGCTAATCAAGTTTCAGGCATATCACGATTTACTGACACGTCTGCCAAATCGCACACTTTTGGAAGACCGTCTGTCGTTGGCAATCCGGCAGGCGAATCGAAACAAACAGCAACTGGCCGTCATGTTTCTGGATTTGGATCGGTTCAAGTGGGTAAACGATACTCTGGGGCACACCATGGGAGATCGATTGCTCCAGGCAGTTGGTCAGCGTCTTGAAAACTGCTTGCGAAAGGGTGACACCCTGGCAAGATTCGGGGGGGATGAATTTGCGCTGGTGTTGCCTCAGATCCAGAATCACGGTGATGCGGTAACTATTGCTGAAAAAATATTGGACGCGCTTAAGGAGCCTTTCGAGGTTGATGAACATGAACTGTTTATAACCTGCAGTATTGGTATTTCGATTTATCCAGAGGCAGGCGAAACCATGGATTCGCTCATCCAGAGTGCCGACATGGCGATGTTTTGCATCAAGGAAAAAAGCAAGAATGGCTATCAGTTCTTTGATGATCAGATAAGTGCAATGACCAACTCCAGGTTGACCATGGAGCGAGAGCTCAGAAAAGCCATCGCAGAGAATGAATTGGTGGTCTGGTATCAGCCGCAAGTTGCCGCTGAAACGAGTGATATCGTCGGATTTGAAGCGCTGGTTCGCTGGAATCATCCGGAAAAGGGATTGATATACCCCTCTGATTTTATTCCTATTGCAGAGGAAACCGGTCTTATCCTTGAATTGGGAAATCAAGTACTGGAAACGGCTTGTCGGGATTTACAAATATGGCGTGAGAAAGGTCTGGGTAATTTCAGAGTTGCAATAAATTTCAGTGCGGTGCAGGTAGATCAGGATGATTTCATCAAAAATATACTAACCACACTGGAGAAGTATCAAATACCCGGAAATTGCCTGGAGGTTGAGATTACAGAGAACGTCATCATGAGCGATATGACTCATGTGATTCAAAAGCTGCGGCAATTGACGCGATTGGGTATTAAGATTGCCATCGATGATTTCGGTACAGGCTACTCATCCCTTAGTTATCTGCAGCAATTCCCCATTAATACACTCAAAATTGACAAAACTTTCGTGAACTCGATCCACGTTAGTGAAGGTGGAACCAGCATCGTAGACGCCATTGTAGCCATGGCAAAGGGACTAAGATTAAACCTGATTGCCGAAGGTGTGGAAAATAGTGCCCAGTTGGATTATCTGAAAGAGCTGGGGTGCCATGAGATACAGGGTTTTCTGTTTGGCAAGGCGGAATCTGCACAGACAACACAGCAGTTGCTGACGGCAAGCAATGATAGTGGATTGATGAATACTGCCTCGATCGCATGAACCAGGACAGGCGAACTTCCTCCTGGTGAATCAGGCGGTTTGACCTGAGCCGTCAGCTAAACTAGAATTGTCCCACGCTGGGTTCTGTCAGTACCGGAACCAGTAATTAGAGCGCCGATTTGTAATCAGCTTGCGGGCGCTATACAAGAGCAGCTAAAGAGATCGAAACCTGCTTTAGCTGAACCGGATTGGGAAGCTGAACAGGTTTTTTTTTGCACTTTTTTTTATGCATCAGACGGAATTGGGAGGCTTGTAATGAGCGCAGCAGGGTTTACATCAAAAATTTTACACGCCGACCGCAGAGGAGGAATTGAGCATGGCTCAATTCATAAACCGGTTCACAACTCCGTGACGTTCGCATACGAGGATGCCCGAGACCTGGCGCAGGTGTGTCAGGGGAAAAAACCGGGATTCACATACGGTCGCCAGGTGAATCCCACTGTCGATGCTTTGCAGAAAAAAATCAGTCTCATGGAAAATGGCCTGGATACAACGGCGTTTGCCACAGGAATGGCGGCCATTGGCACCACACTATTTTCATTGCTGAGACAGGGTGATCACATTATTAGCAGCCAATTCCTGTTCGGCAATACCAACAGCCTGTTCAATTCATTTGCCAGTCACGGTATTGAAGTAACCTTCGTTGATGCAACAGACGTGAACTGTGTACAACAAGCCATTCGAGAGAATACGCGGATAGTATTCGTTGAAACTATTGCCAATCCCCGCACGCAGGTATCAGATCTGGCAAATATAGGGGAGCTGTGTGAGCAGCATGGTCTCGTCTATATTGTAGACAACACGATGACCACGCCATACCTATTCCAGCCGGTTAAGGTAAAGGCCAGCCTCGTGATCAACTCCCTGACCAAATACATTGGGGGTCATGCCAATGCCCTGGGTGGTGCGGTGACTGAACTGGGTAATTTTGGCTGGGACAAGTACCCGAATATCTACCCGACCTATCAGAAGGGAGACGTTTCGAAGTGGGGCATTACGCAGATCAGAAAAAAGGGTTTGCGGGATTTTGGGGCAACTATGGGGCCGGAGGCGGCTCACCATATTTCCGTTGGAGCGGAAACCCTGGCGCTGCGTATGGAAAGAGCCTGCCTCAATGCAAACCGTTTAACAGGCTATCTGACCAGGCATCCAAAGGTAAAAAAAGTGTACCATCCGGGTCAGACGGATCATCCCCAACATGTTCTGGTTGAAAAATTATTTCGGTATCCTGGCGCTTTATTCAGTATTGAACTGGACGATTCGCTGGACTGCTTTGATTTTCTGAATGCACTGGACCTGGTGATTTGTACGAGTAATCTCGGAGATACCCGGTCGTTAGCTATCCCTGTGGCTCATTCGATCTACTATGAGATGGGTGCTGAAAGGCGAGCGTCCATGGGTATAGCTGATTCACTGGTCAGATTCTCGATCGGTATAGAGGATATTGATGACCTTCTGAGTGATTTTGAGCAAGCGCTTTCCTGATTAGTTCCCGTGTTTCTCCGCAGCGCCGAAAGAGAATGCGTATCTGAGACACGCTGTAAACCCATCCATGGGCGCTCCGCACAGACTTCCCTGTCTGTGAGGGTCCCAGATACGCATTCTCTTCCGACGCTGCTACCAGATCATGTTATTTGTAGATGTGTCGCGGCCATGGCCGGGTGAGTCGCTCGCAACTTGCTGGTACATTTTGTTAATCAAGAGACAATTTTTAGGATAAAATGTATCCTTTTTAATTGCCTGAATCGAATCAGGAGTACCCGATGCCCGAATTGCTGATATCCACCGATCTGCCCCTGGAAAACAAAAGAACGGGTAAAGTGAGAGATCTTTATGATCTGAAATTGAAAGACGGATCTGACGGTATTTTGATCGTGGCAACAGACCGCATCAGTGCGTTTGATGTCGTGATGAGCAATGGTATTCCGGGCAAAGGAATTGTACTCACTCAAATCTCAAAATACTGGTTTGATTTTTTTCAGGATGACGTAAAACATCATTTGGTCTCCACTGATCCGGCGGAAATAGAGGGATTGTCTGCAGAGCAACGGCGCAGCCTGGTCGGTCGAATCATGATATGTGAGAAGGCGTCAGTAGTGCCGGTCGAGTGTATTGTGCGCGGCTACCTCACTGGAAGCGGATGGCTGGATAATCAGAAAAACGGCAAACTTTGTGGCATTGATCTGCCTGCGGGGATGTCGAATAGCGACAAGATTGAACAGCCCATTTTTACTCCTTCAACCAAAGCAGAAACGGGCCATGATGAAAATATCAGCTTTGCTGAAGCTTGCGAAGTAGCTGGTGAGCAGCGCATGGAGCGTGTTCGCGAGTTATCTTTGCACATATATGGAAGAGCCAGGGACTATGCCGCCGAGAAAGGTATCATTATCGCGGATACCAAGTTTGAATTCGGCATTCAGGATGATGAACCCATCCTCATCGACGAAGTGCTCACGCCGGATAGTTCCCGGTTTTGGCCAGCGGCTGAATGGCAGCCGGGACGCGAGCAGAACAGTTTTGATAAACAGTTTATAAGAAATTACCTGCTCGAGCTTGTCTCAGCCGGAGGCTGGGATAAAAAATATCCGGGTCCGCTATTACCTGAAGATGTGATTAGCAAGAGTCTGACTCGTTATCTGGAAGCCTATAGGCATCTCACGGGGAACCAACTGGAACTGTGAATTGATTGATTCGGGCGAAGATGATATCGGTACAGGTTGAATTAGCCGTCAGACGCGTAACAGACACCGGTACTTCCCATTGCACAATATCCATTAGGCACCTTGGCCAGGTACTGCTGATGATAATGCTCTGCATAATAAAAAGTTGTAGCAGGCAGGATCTCGGTGGTAATTTCTCCAAAACCCGATGCGATCAGTCTGGTTTGATAGCTGGTTCTGGATGCAAAGGCATCTTTGAATTGTGCTTCAGAAAAGGTGTGTATGGTTGATCTGTACTGAGTCCCGATGTCGTTACCCTGCCGCATACCCTGGGTCGGATCATGACTCTCCCAGAAGAATCTGAGCAAAGAGCCAAATTCGACACCGGCAGGGTCATAAACGACCAATACTACTTCGTTATGACCAGTCAGACCGGAACATACTTCTTCGTAAGTCGGGTTGGGTGTATAACCGCCGGCATATCCAACGGCAGTGGTATAGACTCCTTCAGTTTCCCATAGTTTTCGTTCAGCGCCCCAAAAACAGCCCATACCGAACAGGACAGATTCCATTTGTTCCGGAAATGGCGCCAGCAGGGGATGACCGTTCACATAATGTCTGGCAGGTACGGTTACAGGTTGGTCACGACCCGGTAAAAACTGGTTTGCATCGGGTATAGTGGTTCCAAAGTTTCGAATACTCATAATGGCCATCATCGATTTTATTCAGGGTGTCGGGCGAGTGAAATTATAACCAAACCGTATCCAGGATTCGAGAGGTTCTAATCATTCTGAAGCAGCCCGAAATCTGTTCATTACCCGGACCGTATTGATTGTTATACTGATTTCTATTGGTCCGGCAGCACAGGTTCAAGGGTGCATAATAACAGGTATAGAATTCTTAGGATTATCAATGAAGAATCAGTTTGACAGGTATGTTGATCGTCGCGGAACCAACAGCGCCAAATGGAACAGGTATCAAGATAACGATGTTATTCCCGCATGGGTAGCCGATATGGATTTTCCATCTCCCGATCCGATCCTTGACGTGCTGGTCAATCGGGTCCGGCATGGAGTGTTTGGCTATGCCAGACCGCCGCAGGAACTGATTGCAGCATTAGTGGATAGGTTGATGGCCCGATATGGCTGGCAGGTAGATCCTGCCTGGTTTGTCTGGTTGCCGGGCGTAGTACCGGGTTTGTGCCTGTCGTGCAGGAGTGTCGGTTTGAGGGGTGATGCTGTGATGACCCCTGCACCTGTTTACTATCCGTTTTTGAAAGCACCAGCGACTGCAGAGAGAGAAAAGATCGTACTACCCGTAACCAATTCAACTGGTCGCTGGGAATTCGATTTCGACGTCATGCGTGAATTAATGACTGAGCAAACGCGAGTATTCCTGCTTTGCAATCCCTACAATCCGGTTGGCAGGATATTGGAACGGCAGGAACTGGAGGCGATAGCGGAAATTTGTCTGGAACGAAATGTTATTATTTGTTCAGACGAAATTCACTCTGACCTGTTGCTGGATGAGGACAAACCTCACCTGCCCACTGCTTCGCTGGATGAAGAGGTAGCGAATAGCACCATCACCTTAATCTCCCCAAGCAAAACATTTAATCTTGCCGGTCTCGGGGGGTGTGCGGTGGCTATTATTCCGAATCGTGAGCGAAGAAGAGCGTTTCGCAAACAAGCCTCGGGACTGGTGCCGGGGGTTGGCGTGCTGGCATATGAAGCTGCACTGGTCGCCTATCGGGGTGACTGTGATGAATGGCATGCGCAGCTATTGGATTATTTGCGTGCTAACCGTGATTATTTACAGCGGGAGATAGACGACATTCCCGGTTTGCACATGGCACATGTCGAGGCGACCTACCTGGCATGGATCGATGCGACCGAACTACCTGTCGATAGCCCGTACGATTTTTTTCTAACCAATGGCGTTGCTCTCTCAGAGGGCGATCAATTCGGCAGTGCTGATTTTGTGCGTCTGAATTTCGCTTGTCCCCGATCAACACTGGAAAAGATCGTTACGCGAATAAAATCAGCAGTAGCGGAAGCTAATTGATACACGGTCAGCGTCCTGTATATCCCAGGGTGACGCCTCAGGGTGAGAGCATCACTGTTGCTGCATGCCCGAGCGCTTCAGGATTGTTATACTCGTCAAAGAAGAGAAAAAAGATCAGGCTGCAGACAATCAGTGTCGCAATCATCGCCGGTGTGCCGGAGCGAAACCAGACCCACGGGGTGATCGCCAGTGAGGGGTCCTTTTCTTTCTTGGCCAGTCGTTCCGATATCGTGACGATATAGACGTTAGCGGTGGAACCGATGTGGGTACCATTGCCCCCCATGCCCACGCCGACTGCAAGTGCCCACCACAAGGGCGTGACATTGGTCCCTTGCGCCTCCATGCCCAGCAGGATAGGAATCATGGCGGCAGTAAACGGGATATTGTCGATTGCGGCGGAAAGAATAGCAGCTACCCACAACAACACCAGGGTGGCGGTGAATAAATCTTCGCGAACAAATGGAATGATGAATTCACCCAGGTAGCGTAGAAATCCGCTGTGTTCCACACCACCGACCACAATGAACAGCGAGATAAAAAACATCAGTAGTGGAATTTCAACATCCTGCATCACGTGATCCATTTCGACATGCCGACCAATAAACGTCAACAAGGTCAGTCCGGCGCCGGAAACCATCCAGGGTTCCCAGCCAATTTTGTCATGCACAGTGAACAGCACGACCATGATTCCGAGTACCGCCAGGGATTGGTTCCATAGTTTGCGATCAGCGAATTCCATTTCTTCATGAAACTCAACTTCAGCATCGGTGGCAAAATCCTTTCGAAACAGAAAGCGCAGCACCAACAGC